>JAKAMA010000373.1 GCA_021813085.1 Chloroflexota bacterium
AAGATCAGGATCCGCGCGCCGTGCTCGTCACCGGCGCATCGACCGGCATCGGCGAGGCGTGCGCGCTGCACCTCGACCGTATCGGGTTCCGCGTGTTCGCGGGCGTGCGCCGCGACGGCGACGGCGCGGCGCTGCGGCAGCGCGCGTCTGACCGGCTGACGCCGGTGATGCTCGACGTGACAGACGGGGCGTCCATCGCCGCTGCTGCCGCGCAGATCGCCGAGAGCGTCGGCGCCGCCGGGCTCTTCGGGCTCGTGAACAACGCCGGCGTCAGCGTCGCCGGGCCGCTGGAGTTCATCCCGCTCGATGACTTCCGCCGGCAGCTCGAGGTGAACGTCACGGGGCAGCTCGCGGTGACGCAGGCGCTGCTGCCGCTGATCCGCGTTGGGCGAGGGCGTATCGTCAACATCGGTTCGGTCAGCGGCAAGCTGTCGACGCCGTTCGTCGGGCCGTACAGCGCGTCGAAGTTCGCGATGGAGGCGCTCAGCGACGCGCTGCGCGTCGAGCTGCGCCCGTGGCGGGTCCCGGTGTCGCTCGTCGAGCCGGGCAGCATCGCGACGCCGATCTGGGAGAAGGCGCAGGCCGCGGCCGACGAGATGGAGGCCAGGCTGCCGGCGCGTGCGCACGAGCTGTACGGCGAGGCGATCGCCGCCGTGCGGGAGATGGCGAAGAAGACGGCCGCGCGCGGCATCCCGGCGGAGCGCGTCGCCACGGCGGTGGCCCACGCGCTCACAGCACGGCGCCCGCGGACGCGTTACCCGGTCGGCGTCGATGCGCGCATCGAGGCGGTGATCGCGGCCGTCGTGCCGGACGGCCTGCGCGACGCGCTCATCGCGCAGCAGATGGGCCTCCCGGGCGCGCCGCCCGGCGGGGGCCAGGGCTGAGGGCAGCGGAGACAGCAGGGGAGGCCGCCCAGGCGGCCTCCCTCGTCGCTGGCCTCAGGACGGCCCGGGCGGTCTAGTAGCCGTCGGTCGAGCTGGCGCTGTCCGCGCGGCCGGTCCAGCGGGACTGGGGGACGTCGCGTTCCCAGAGGTAGTCCTCGGCGGAGTTCGGGAAGTCCTTCTCGAGGCCGCAGCGCTTGCAGACGCCGCGGCTCGTGGCGCCGTTCGGGCTGGCGATCACCCAGTGGTGGGCGCACACGGCGGGTGTGGCTGGTTCTCGGGTCGTCGTCTCTACTGCTGGCATCTGCCTCTCCTGTTGCCCCCCTTGCATCCGTCATCGAGGTATACGTCGGCGGGGGGCGTGTGGTGCCCCATTCTTGCACGCGATTTCGTCCCGTGGCAAGGTGTACACCGTTTCTACGTTACAAAATGGTAAAATGCTGGAAGGCTGGGCCCCGCGCCGCTGCCCGCTATACTGAAGGAGCCGCATGCATAGTACGAAGACCGAGATCCTGGCCCTCCTGAAGCGCTCCGCCGGCGCCACTGTCGACGAGATCGCGTCCTCCCTGGGACTCGCGCCGATGACGGTGCGACAGCACCTGACCGCCCTCGAACGCGACGCTCTCATCCACGCGCAGGAGGTGCGGCGGGCCACCGGCCGCCCCCACTACCGGTACTCGCTGACGGATGGGGGGCACCGCCGGGTCGCGCAGGGCTACGACCGCCTCGTGGCGCTGCTGATCGAGGCTGCGGGCGCACCGGCGGCGCTCGAGGGCGCGACGCCTGGCGAGCGCCGCGGGCGGCTCTTCCGCGAGGCGGCGCTCGCGCTGGCGGAGCAGCACCGGGGCGAGGTGCTGATGCTGAGCGGCGGCCAGCGGGTGGCGCGCGCGGTCGAGATCCTGCAGGCGCACGGCGGCTTCGCGGAGTGGCACGATCTGGCGGGAGCGTGGGAAGTGCGCGACTTCAGTTGCATCTACCGGGCGAGCGTCGACGGCTGCGGGCCCTGCCAGTGGCACGAGCCGTTCCTGGCCGCGCTGCTTGGCGGGCCGATCGAGGCGGCGCCGCCCGGCGGAGATTGCGCTGCCTGCTGCCGCTACGTGATCCCCACGCCGGCGGACAGGCCGTCTGCGGTGCTGGCGCCGCTGCGAGAGGAATCGAGGTCTACCCGATGAGCGTCACCGAAGAGGACGTGCTGCGCGCGCTGCGGGGGATCGAAGACCCGGACTTGCACCGCGACATCGTCTCGCTGGGCTTCGTGCAGAAGCCCGAGATCCGCGACGGCGTGGTGAGCGTGCGGATCGTCCTGACAACGCCGGCCTGCCCGGTGCGGGAGCAGATGCAGGCCGATGCGCGGGCGGCGCTGCTCGCGCTCCCCGGGGTACGCGAAGCGGACGTGACGATGGAAGCGAACGTGCTCCAGCACCGCGCCGGCGGCCAACACCCGGTCGAGGGGGTCCGCAACATCATCGCTGTTGCCAGCAACAAGGGCGGCGTCGGAAAGTCGACGGTGTCGGCCAACCTTGCGGTCGCGCTGGCGACGCTCGGCGCGCGCGTGGGCCTGCTCGACGCCGACGTGACGGGGCCGAACATCCCGACGATGATGGGTGTCGCGCAGGGCGCGCAGATGCAGAGCGAACGCGGGCTGGCCGTCGAGGAGCGCTACGGGGTGAAGGTCTGCTCGATCGGGTTCGTCCTGCCGCCGGGGACGCCGGTCGTCTGGCGCGGCCCGATGATCGGCACGGCGGTGCGCCAGCTCCTGCACGACATCACGTGGGGGGAGCTGGACTACCTGCTGATCGACCTGCCGCCGGGTACGAGCGACGCCTCGATGAGCCTGGCGCAGGAGGCGCCGATCTCGGGTGTCGTGATCGTCAGCACGCCGCAGGACGTGGCGCTCG
>JAKAMA010000374.1 GCA_021813085.1 Chloroflexota bacterium
GTGCGCGCAGGTGGCGGCATCGGCGGCGCGCGTCCTGGAGACGGCGCAGGCGGTCGCGGAGCTGGACGTGGCGTGCGCGCTGGCGGAGGCGGCGTCGCGCTACCGGTACGTGCGGCCGGAGCTGGACGCCGGCGACGCGATCGAGGTCCGCGACGGGCGGCATCCGATGGTCGAGCGATCGCTGGCGGCGGGGGCCTTCGTGCCGAACGACGCGGACCTGTCGTCGGGGGACGCGCAGATCGTCATACTCACGGGGCCGAACATGGCGGGGAAGTCGACCTACCTGCGGCAGGTGGCGCTGATCGTGTTGATGGCGCAGTGCGGGAGCTTCGTGCCGGCGTCGTCGGCGCGCATCGGCGTCGTGGACCGGATCTTCACGCGCGTCGGCGCGGGCGACGACCTGACGTCGGGGCAGTCGACCTTCATGGTGGAGATGATCGAGACGAGCGCGATCCTGCACAACGCGACGTCGCGCTCGCTGCTGATCCTGGACGAGATCGGGAGGGGGACGAGCACGTACGACGGCATGGCGATCGCCCGCGCGGTGGTCGAGTACCTGCACAACCGGCCGGGGCTGCAGGCGAAGACGCTGTTCGCGACGCACTACCACGAGCTGGTGGACCTGGCGCAGCACCTGCCCCGCGTGCGGAACTACAACGTCGCCGTGGCGGAAGAGGAGGGGCGGATCGTGCTGCTGCGGCGCATCGTGCCGGGCGGGGCGGACCGGAGCTACGGCGTGCACGTCGCGGAGCTGGCGGGGCTGCCGCGGGCGGTCGTGCAGCGCGCGCGCGAGGTGCTGACCGAGCTGGAGCGCGGGACGGACGGCCGCGGCCCGAAGCGCGTCGCGCCGTCGCCGCAACTGCCGCTGATCGCGCCGGCGCCGCGCGAGGACCCGCTGCGCGCGGAGCTGGCGGCGCTCGACGTCGACGGGATGACGCCGCTCGACGCGCTGAACCGGCTGTACGAGCTGCGGGAGCGGGCGAGGGGGAGTTCATAGTTCACAATGAATAGTTCATAGTGGATAGTTCATAGTGGATAGTTCATAGTGGATAGTGATAGCGAAATGGACGACGCGTTGTTGACCGACCGGCAGCGGCGGTTTGTGGAGAAGGCGCGGATCGGGGTGCTGGCGACGGTCGGGCGGGACGGCGCGCCGCACCTGGCGCCGGTGTGGTATCGCTTCGAGGACGGCGCGTTTCTGTTCCTGACGGAGCGCGGGTCGCAGAAGCATCGCAACATCGAGCGGGACGCGCGGGTGTCGTTCTGCATCGACGACGACGCGCCTCCGTATCACACGGTGATCGTGCGCGGGCGGGCGCGCGTCGAGCCGCCGCCGGGGCCCGCGTGGCGGCTGGCGCTGGCGGTGCACTATCTCGGCGAGGAGCGCGGCAGGCGGTACGTCGAGGAGAACGACAGCCCGGACGGCGTCCTGGTGCGCATCGTGCCGGAGCGGGTCATCGGGTGGTGAGGGTGGGGTTCGGGGTCGGCAGGATGGCGGACGGCGGACGGCGGAGGGAGCACATAGGCGATAGGGAAGCCGACAGCAGACAACAGACAGCAGACAGCAGACAGCAGACAGCAAGACGGCGCACATTCGCCGTGTTAGAATCGCCTCCGGAGGTGCGCGTGCCGATCCGCATCCTTGCACCGCAGGAGGCGGCGAAGATCGCGGCGGGCGAGGTGATCGAGCGGCCCGCCTCCGTCGTCAAAGAGCTGATCGAGAACGCGCTGGACGCCGGCGCGCGCCAGGTCGCGGTCGAGGTCCGCGAGGGCGGGCTGGCGCTGATCCGCGTCGCCGACGACGGCTGCGGCATCGAGCCGGGCGAGCTGCGGCTGGCGTTCGAGCGCCACGCGACGAGCAAGGTGGCCAGCGAGGACGACCTCTGGCGCATCGCGACGCTGGGGTTCCGGGGCGAGGCGCTGCCGAGCATCGCGGCGGCGGGCGATGTCGAGCTGATCTCGCGCGTGCCGGGCAACGACGTGGGTGCGCGGATCAAGCTGCGCGACGGCGCCGTCGTCGAAGAGGGTTCGGGCGCGTCGCCGACGGGCACGGTGCTCACGGTGCGGCGGCTGTTCTCGTCGCAGCCGGCGCGACTGAAGTTCGTGCGGGCGCCGGGCAGCGAATCGTCCCACGTATCGGCCGCGGTGATGCACTACGCGCTGGCCTACCCGGAGGTGCGCTTTACGCTCGTCGTCGACGGGCGCACAACCCTGCAGACGACGGGTGCCGGCGACCTGGTGGACGCGCTGGCGGCGGTGTACGGGACCGAGGTCGCGGCGGCGGCGATCGCGGTCGACGCGCCGGCGGCGAACGAGGGGGAGCCGGGCGTGCGCGGCGTGGTCGTGGAGCCGCGCCTGCACCGGGCGCGCAACTACATCGGCGTCTACGTGAACCGGCGCTGGGTGAAGAACCGGGCGCTGACGTTCGCCGTCGAGGAGGCGTACCAGGGGATGCTGCCGGTGGGCCGGCATCCGGTCGCGGTGCTGGACATCCGCGTGCCGCCCGACGAGGTGGACGTGAACGTGCATCCGACGAAGGCCGAGGTGCGGTTGCGGCGCGAGCGCGAGGTGTTCGCGGTGGTGCAGCGCGCGGTGCGGCGGGTGCTGTCGGAGCGGGCGCCGGTGCCGGCGACGTCGGCGGCGATCTGGTCCGGCGCGCAGCCGTCGGGAGCGGCGGCCCCGCTGGTGCTGCGCACGCCGGCCATCCAGCCGCGGCTGCCGGACGCGCCCGGGCGCGGCGGCGATGCGCCTCCGGCGACGGACGCCGGCGTGACGCGGG
>JAKAMA010000375.1 GCA_021813085.1 Chloroflexota bacterium
CCGTCGCTGCTGGCGATGGCGACGCGCACGTTGGACGCGCCCAGGTCCACGGCTGCGATGAAGCGCTGGGGCACGCTGCCTCCCGTCCGTGCGTCCGAGTGTACGTGGTCGGCGGCTGGTGGTCGATGGCCGGTGGTGGGTGATGCGCCGACACGCATCCGCGGGCGTTGCCGGCCTACCCGACGTAGCGAAGGAGCTTCAGCTCCGCTTGTCACGATGCGCTGTACCGCGTCGGTCCGGCTTCGCCGGACGCACCGCCGAGGGCGGCTGTGCTCCACGCCCCGTGGCGTGTCCACTCACGCAAGTTCGGCATCGCTACACGCGCCGGAGCCGCCGGGCGCCCGGCCGGCGTAGCGAAGGAGCTTCAGCTCCGTCTCCCGGGTTCCGCCAGATCGCTGGATCCCACGCCCCGCAGACACAGATCTTCAGCCCCGGCCGCCTTTCCAGGTGCGACCTCCGGGTGTCCCGGCGCGTGCGGGGACAGCCGCCCGGCAGTTTCGTAAACATGACAGAATGTGGGACCCTGGTAGTCATCACCCGGACGCCGGTGCTAGAGTAGGGCGGATCTGCGGAGGCGGAGCCGCATGCTCGATATCTACCTGCTGACGCTGGCGCTCGCGCTGGGCATCGCGGTCTGCGTGACGTTCCTCCTGCAGGCCGTCTCGCGTTCGCCGCGGTTTGCCGCGCTCTTCCATGTCCGCGGCGTCGCCGAGAAGCCGCGCTGGGGGGGTGTCGTCTTCCTGGCGACGTTTGCGCTGACGCCGTTCGTGGCGTCCGCGCTGTCGGGCCACGCGAGCGAGCTCTTCACGCCGAAGTCCGGCAGCTTCCTCGGCTTCCTGGCCGCGACGGCCCTCGTCTTCCTCGTCGGCTTCGTCGATGACGTGCGGCTGACGAGCCCCTGGCTGCGGAGCGCGGTCTTCGTCGCGGCGGGAATCGCCGTCTACGCCGCCGGCTACCGGATCGACGACGTCGGCCTGCCGTGGGGCCCCAGCCTGCACTTCGGGGCCTTCGGCATCGTCCTCACGGTGCTCTGGATCTACGCGACGACGAACGCGTTCAACTTCATCGACGGCCGCGACGGCGTCGCATTGGGCGTCGCCATCCTCGCCGCCGCGACGATGGCGCAGATCGGGGCCAACTCGTCGCACCCGACGGTCGGGCTGCTGCTCGTCGCGCTGGCCGGCGCCGGCCTTGGCTTCCTGCCGTTCAACCTGCCGCCCGCGTCGATGTATACGGGCGACTCCGGAGCCTACGTGCTGGGTTTCGTCATCGGCACGCTCTCGATCCGCGCGGCCACCGGCCCGACGAACGAGGTGTTCATCGCCGTGCCGCTCGTCGCGCTCGGCTTTCCGATCATGGACCTGGTGCTCGCGGCGGTGCGCCGCGCCCTCGAGCGCCGCCATCCGATGATCGGCGACGACGACCACATCCATCACCGGCTCGAGCAGGCGGGTGCGGGGCCGCGGGGCATCGTCGCCATCGCCTACACGCTGGCGGCGATCTTCTCGGCGGGCGCCATCGTCATCCACTACGCCGGCAACACGTGGGCCGAGGCGGTGGTCTTCGGTGCGGTGCTCGCGACGGTCGCCATGACGCTGCTGCGCCTCGGCTACATCGTCACGCTGTGGAACAGCCACGGCATCGTCTGGCTCCGGCAGCGCGTCTACGCGCTGGTGGGCGTCGACACGCGCCGGGGGCCGTAAGCGCACGCCGGCGGGCCGAGCAGGGTGCTGAACAAGTAGCTGCGGAGCGTTAGCTCCGCCTTGGTGGCTGCTCGCCGCCGCGTCGCCGCCGCAGGGCGCCCATTCCGAGCATCACGCCGCAGCGCAGCGCGATCCCCGCACCCGTCGCGGCGTCGCGCAGGGGGCCGCCGCGCAGGTGCTTGCGGTAGTAGCGCCACATGCTCCTGTGGCGCTCGACGACCATCCGCGCCGACGCGCTCTTGCTGACGCCGATCGTGTGGTACACGGCGGTCGACGGGTCGTACACCACGCGGTAGCCGGCGTCGTGCACGCGCCGGCAGAGATCCACGTCCTCGTTGAACATGAAGAAGCCGGGGTCCCAGCCGCCGACCTCGTCGAAGACGCGGCGCGGCAGCATGAGCGCCGCGCCGCTCACCCAGTCGACGTCGCGCTCCGACGTGTGGTCGAAGTCCGAGAGCAGGTAGGCGCGCGACAGGCGGTTGCCGGGGAACAGCCGCGTGACGATGGAGTAGCGGTTGAAGAGCGCCGTCGTGTAGCCGGGGAAGGCGCGGCAGCTCAGTTGCAGCGTGCCGTCGTCGTCGAGCAGCTTCGGCGCCACGACGCCCGCGTCCGCGTGGGCGCGCAGGTACGCCGCGAGCGGCGTCAGCACGTCGGCATCGACGTGCGTGTCCGGGTTCAGCACCGCGAGGTAGTCACCCGTCGCGACCGCGACGCCGTCGTTGATCGCGGCCGAGAGGCCGTCGTTGTGCTGGCGGGCGACCAGGCGCGCCCACGGATGCTCGCGCGCCACCACGTCGCGCGTCGCGTCCGACGAGGCGTTGTCCACGACGACCGCCTCCCACGCGACGCCCTGTGTCCGGGCGCGCAGCGTCGCCAGGCAGCGGCCGATGCACCATGCCGAGTTGTAGGTGACGATGATGGCCGAGACGTCGCCGCTCATGGGCTCGCGCCAGCACCCCGCGCGACGCCCTCGTACACGGCCCGCGTCTCGTCCGCGGCGCGGTGCCACGAGAACTGCGCGGCGCGTTTGAGGCCGCGCACATGAAGGTCATCACGGAGCGCGGC
>JAKAMA010000034.1 GCA_021813085.1 Chloroflexota bacterium
GCCGAAGGGCAGCCGCAGCGCCGCCAGCCCCCGGAACAGCCCGCCGGCCGCGCGCGATCGGCGTTCGCCGTCATCTCCGGGGCGCGTCGCGTTGTGGGGCATGCGCGAATTGTAGAAGGGCGGAGGCGTTCGATAGAATGCGCTGATCCCCGCCGCCGGCGGGGATGATCCTTTACGGGGTTCACGGACATGCCAGACCTCGCCTCGACGCAGCTCGCGCGTGGCATGCGCGACCTCCTGCCGGAGGAGATGGCGCGCGTCCGCCGCGTCGAATCGGCGTTCTCGCAGACCTGCCGCGCCTGGGGCTACGGCGAGATCCGCACGCCCGTCATCGAGCCGCTCCACCTGTTCACCGCTGCCGGCACGCTCTCGCCCCAGACGCTCGACCGCGTCTACTCGTTCCTCGACTGGGACGGCTGGAGCGGCGAGCGCGTGGTGCTGCGCCCCGACTCGACCATCGCGGCGGCGCGCCTGTACGCGGAGCGGCTTGACGGGGGGCGCATCGCCAAGCTGTTCTACAGCCAGCCGGTGTTGCGCTTCACGGACGACGGCTCGTCGCGCGAGGAGTGGCAGTGCGGCGTCGAGCTGATCGGCGACACGGGGCGCGCCGGCGACGTCGAGCTGGTCTCGCTCGCGCTCGAAGCGCTGGGGGCGCTGGCCCTGCCGGACGTGCAGGTGCGCCTGTCGCACGCCGGCATCGTGCGCGGCGTGCTCGCTGCCGCCGGCCTGGCGCCGGAGGAGCAGTCTGCCGCCTACGACCGCCTGCTCGACGGCGACCTCGCCGTCGCCGACGAGGTCGAGGCGCGCCTGCCGCAGCTCGCGGCGCCGCTGCGCCTCCTGTTCGAGATCGAGGGCGAAGGCAGCGGCTACATCGCGAATCTCCACGCGGCGCTGGCCGGCGCCGTGCCGGGGCTCCGGGCGCCGCTCGACGAGTTGGCGTTCGTCGTCGAGTCGCTCGAGGCGCGCGGCATCGCGCCGCGCATCGCGGCGGTGCTCGCCCGGCGGTTCGAGTACTACTCCGGCATCGTCATGGGATTCCAGTCGGCCGGCAGGCGCATCGGCGCCGGCGGGCGATACGACGAGCTGATCGGCCTGGTCGGTGGCACGCGCGTGCCGGCGTCCGGCTTCGCGCTGTTCGTGCCGCCGCTGATCGAGCTGATCGCCGCCGAGCCGGAGCATTCGGCGCCAGCGCTCGCCGTCGAGGCCGCCTCCGCGACGCCGCGCGCTGCCGCGGCCGCCTATGAGGCCGCGCGCGCGCTGCGCGCCGCCGGCATCGACGTCGAGACGATTGCCCCGTCGGTGCGCACCGGTGGCCAGACGGCCCGTATGGGGCGGCTGCTCTGCGCCGACGCCGCGCCGCGCTTCGTGCTCGAACGCGACGGCGCGGCCACCACGTTCGAACGCATCGCCGACGTCGTCGCCGCGCTGGAGCGCGCGCGATGACCCGCATCGCGCTGCCCACGGGCGACCTGCGCGCGGATGCCGCGGCGCTGCTCGATGCCGCCGGCGCCGGCATCCCCGACTACGCCGCCGGCTCGCGCGCCCTGCGCTTCCCGCTCGCCGACGGCGGCGTCGCGCGCGTCTTCCGCGAGAAGGACATCCCGGTGCAGGTCGCGCTCGGAAACTACGACCTGGGCATCTGCGGCCTGACGTGGGTCGAGGAGCTGACGCAACGCTTCCCGGGCCACGACGTCGTGCGCCTGCGCGACCTCGGCTTCGGCGCGACATCACTCTGGCTCGCCGCTGCCGGGGAGACCTGCGACCCGTCGCTGCGCATCGTCAGCGAATACGGCAACATCGCCGTCGCCGTCGCGCGGCGTATGCGCCTGCCGCGCTACCGCGTGTTCCCCGTGCTCGGCGCGGCCCACGCATACCCGCCGGAGGACGCCGACGTCGTCCTCGTCGCCGCCGGCGACGAGGCGGAGGTGGAAGCGCACGGGTTGCGGCCGCTCTGGCGCGTGCTCGATAGCTCGGCGTGGCTGATTGGCAACCGGCGCAGCCTGGCGGCCAAGGACCTGTCCGGTGTGCTCGCGAGGCTGCTCGCCGGTGCCGTGCCGCTGGCCATGCGCCCCCAGGCGGGCCACGACGGCGCACCGGCGCTCAGCGTGCCGCCGTCGCTCCCGCTGCGGCCGGCCGCGGCGCGCCCGCGCAGCGTCCTCCGCCTCGCGTTGCCCGACGGGCACCAGCAACCCGATGCCATCGCCGTGCTCGAGGCGGCTGGCGTCCGCGTGCGCGGCTACGACGAGGGCAACATCGTCCGCCGCCCGCAGACCGATGTCGACGGCGTCGAGGTGAAGGTGATCCGCCCGCAGGACATGACGCAGCAGGTGGCGCTCGGCCAGTTCGACCTGGCGATCACCGGCCGCGACTGGGTCTTCGACCACCTCGTGCGGTTCCCGTCGAGCCCGGTCCAGCAGGTCATCGACCTGGGCCGCTGCCGCTACGGGCTCGCGGCGATCGTCAAGGACGTGCGGGCGGACACGGTCGCCGGCGCCGTGCGCGAGTGGCGCACCCGCTCGGCAGCGTCGCCCATCCGCGTGGCGAGCGAGTACGCGAACATCGCCGACCACTTCGCGCGCGAGCGCCACCTGGGGCGCTACAGCGTCATCCCGATCGCCGGCGCGTCGGAGGGCTTCGTCCCGGATGATGCCGAGATCCTGATCGAAGGCATCGACACGGGTTCGAGCGTGCGCGCCAACCGGCTGACGGTGCTCGAACGCTTCTTCGAGTCGACGAACTGTGTCATCGCCAACAAGCAGCGGCCGACAGGGGCGCTGCGCCCTGTGTTCGATGCGCTGGTCGAGCGGCTGGGCGCGGGTGCGCTCGCGCCCGCCGCCGCGCGGGGGGCGTAGCGATGCCGCCGCTCGGCCTGCACATGACCGTGGCGCGCGAGCTTGCCGGCGACCTGCGGGCCCCCGCGCTCGACGCCGATCGCGGCGCCTACTACCTCGGCGCCACGACGCCGGACATCCGCATCCTGACGCGCTGGGACCGCGGGCGCACGCACTTCTTCGACCTGCACTGCTTCGACCCGCAGAGCGGCGTCCACCGCCTGTTCGAGCAGGAGCCGGGGCTCCGCGATGGCGCGGCGCTCGACGCGGCGACGGCCGCGTTCATGGCCGGCTACATCTCGCACCTGGTGATGGACGAGGAATACATCACGCAGATCTACCGCCAGTACTTCGGCAAGGGGGGCGTGCTGGGCGATGAGCTGATGGCGGACGTCATGGACCGCCTGCTCCAGCTCCACCTTGACCGCCAGGAGCGCGAGGATGCGCAGGCCGTGTCCGAGATCCGCGACGCGCTGGCCCGCACGGCCGTCGAAGTGGCGGTCGACTTCATCGCGCACGACACGCTGCTCGAGTGGCGCGACCGCCAGATCGACGTGATCGGCGCGGCGCCGCACTTCGAGAAGATGATGTCGCGCCAGCTTCACGCCGCGGGCATCGAGGGCGAGGAGGAGATCGCAACGTTCATGGAGCAGCATGCCGACGAGCTGCTGCGCGGCACCATCGAGCGGGTGGGCGAGGAGCGCATCCGCGAATACCTGTCGGGTGCGAAGGCGAAGGCGCGCGAGGCGATGCGCGAGTACCTGTCGTGAGGATCGTCCGCGGGGCCGAGGAAGCGCGCCGCACACTGCTGCGCCGCCGGCCGCTCGGTGAGACCGCGCTGCCCGAGCGCATCCGCGCGAAGAACGCGGCGCTGTTCGGCGCCGACCTCCCTGTCGGACAGCAGGTGCGCCGCATCATCGACGATGTGCGCCGCGACGGCGATGCCGCCCTCGCGCGCTACACGAAGGCCTTTACGGGCGCAGACTACGACAGCTTCGAGGTCGGACGCGACGAGATCGCCGCCGCGCGTGGCGAGGTCGATCCGCTGCTGACTGACGCGTTGCGGGAGGCGGCGGAGCACATCCGCACCTACCACGAACTGCAGCGCTCACACTCGTCGCGCTCGTTCAGCCGCGACGGCGTGGGCATGCAGGTGCGCGCCTTGGAGCGCGTCGGTATGTACGTGCCGACGTCGCCGGGTGCCGTCTACCCGTCGTCGGTGCTGATGACGGCGATTCCCGCGAAGGTCGCGGGCGTCAGCGAACTGGTGATGATGAGCCCCGCCGGGCCGGATGGGCGCGTGGCGCCGCTCAAGCTCGTTGCGGCCGAGATCGCGGGCGTCGACCGGATCTTCCGCGCTGGCGGCGCCGAGGGCATCGCCGCGCTGGCCTATGGCACGGAGACGGTGCCGCGCGTCGACAAGATCGTCGGCCCGGGGAACATCTTCGTCACCGTCGCGAAGCGGGAGGTCTTCGGCAGCGTCGGCATCGACGCGCTCTACGGCCCGAGCGAGACGATCGTGATCGCCGACGAGAGCGCCGACCCGACGCTCGCCGCCGCCGACCTGCTCGCGCAGGCCGAGCACGACGAGCTGGCGACGCCGGTCCTCCTCACGACATCGCAGGAGATAGCCGAGGCGGTCGGCCGCGAGGTCGAGCGGCAGTTGCCGCTGCTCGAGCGCGAGCACATCGCCCGCGCGTCGTTCGACGCGCGGGGCGGCGCGGCGGTGGTCGCGAGCGTCGAAGAGGCCGTCGCGCTGGCGAGCGAGTACGCGCCGGAGCACCTCTGCCTGCTCGTGCGCGACGCGGCTGCGGTGGCGGCGACCGTGCGCAACGCCGGCGGCATCTTCGTCGGCGACGACGCGCCGGAGTCGCTGGGGGACTACACGGCGGGCCCGAGTCACGTCATGCCGACGTCGGGCGCAGCGCGCTACGCATCGCCGCTCGGCGTCCACGACTTCCTGAAGGTGACGAGCGTCGTCGCCGTGGACGCGGCGCGCCTGCGCGAGGCCGGCCCCGCCGCCGCCCGCATCGCCCGCGCGGAGGGCTTCACGGCCCACGCCCGCAGCATCGAGCTGCGCCTCGAAGGCGGCGAGCGGCATCCGGATAGCCAGCGAGAGGGCGCCGCCGGACCTCCAACCGCCAACATCTAACATCCAACATCCACGACGCCATCCCGTATCATGCACGCGTGAGGACGCGCACGGACATCCGCAACATGATCCGCCCGGACCTGCTCGAGCTGCCGGGCTACGTGCCGATCGAGCCAACGGACGTGCTTGCCGCCCGGCTGGGCATCGCGCCGGAGGACGTGCTCAAGCTCGACGGCAACGAGAACCCCTTCGGCCCCTCGCCAAAGGCGCTCGCGGCGGTCGCGGCGGAGCGCAACTACCACATCTACCCCGACCCGGATCAGCGCCGGGTGCGCGAGGCGCTCGCGGCGCACCTCGGCACGGACGCCCGTCGCATCGTCTGCGGGCTCGGCAGCGACGACCTGATCGACCTCGTGCTGCGCGCGGTGACCACGCCCGGCGACGCCGTCATCGACTGCCCGCCGACATTCGGCATGTACCCGTTCTGCGCCGCGGTGGCCGGTGCGCGCGTCGTGCAGGTGCCGCGGCTCGAGAGCTTCGCGCTCGACGTGGCGAAGGTGGAGGAGCTGGCGGCGGGGGCGAACGCGATCTTCATCGCCTCGCCGAACAACCCGACGGGCAACCGCTTGCCGCACGAGGATCTGGAGCGCTTGCTGGCCACCGGCCTGCTCGTCGTGGTCGATGAGGCGTACATCGAGTTCGCGGGCACGCAGCATTCGGTGGTGCCGCTCGTCCCGGAGCACGACAACCTCGTCGTGCTGCGGACGTTCAGCAAGTGGGCGGGGCTCGCGGGCCTGCGCGCCGGCTACGGCGTCATGGCGCCGGCGCTCGCCTCCGTGCTGATGACCATCAAGCAGCCGTACAATCTCAACGTCGCCGCCGGCGTCGCGATGCTCGCCGCGCTCGAGGACGCGCCGCTGCTCGACGAGCGCGCCTGCACCATCGCGGGCACGCGTGACCGGCTCGCGGCGCTGCTGGCGGGGCTCGGCTGGATCACGCCGTACCCGTCCGAGGCCAACTTCATCCTCTGCCGGCTCGACGGCATCGACGCGCTCGAAGTGAAGGAGCGGCTCGCCGCCCGCGGCATCTTCGTGCGCTCTTTCGATACGCCGGCGCTGCGCAACCACCTGCGCATCAGCGTTGGGCTGGAGCGCCACAACGAGCCGCTGGTGCGCGCGCTGCGCGAGATCGGAGCCGAGCTTGGGCGCTGAGAGTTGTGAGTTGAGAGGTGAGATGTGGGGTATGCAAGCAGATCGGACACTCGAGGGTGGAGGGTCGACGCTCGGGATCGATGCGATCGGCGTGCGCCCCACGCGGGCTGAACAGCCCGCGCTACGGGTGGGCGCGAATGCTCAGGCGCGAGGGTGCCGCCCGGTAGTAGGGATCCGTGTGATCATCTGTGACACCCGTGGATAACGCGGCGGCCGAACGCCGGGCGACCGTCGCGCGCGAGACGAAGGAGACGCGCGTCGAAGTCACGCTGGACCTCGATGGCAGCGGTCAGGCGTCGGCGAAGACGGGCATCGGCTTCCTCGACCACCTCGTCGAGCAGGTCGGCAAGCACGGCCTCTTCGACCTGCGCGTGACCGCATCGGGCGACCTGCACGTCGATGAGCACCACACCGTCGAGGACGTCGGCCTCGCGCTCGGGCAGGCCTTCGACCGCGCGCTGGGCGAGCGCAGGGGCATCGTCCGCATGGCCGACGCGCTCGTGCCGCTCGACGAGGCGCTGGCGTCGGTGGCGGTGGACATCAGCGGCCGGCCGTACTGCGTGCTTGACGTAACGTGGACCCTCGAGCGCATCGGCGAGTTGCCGGCGTCGCTCGTCGAGCACCTGCTGTGCTCCTTCGCCACGGAGGCGCGGCTAACCCTCCACGCGCGCGTGCTGGCGGGCGAGAACGACCACCACCGCGCCGAGGCCCTCTGCAAGGCGCTCGGCCGCGCGCTCGCCGCCGCCACACGCATCGAACTGCGCCTGCAGGGCGGCGCCCCGAGCACAAAGGGCACGATCGGGTAGGCCGCGGCACGACTGGATACAGGATCTCCCCTCTCCCATCTTGGGAGAGGGGCGGGCCGGGGGTGAGGGCGGCGCGCCGGGCCGGAGCTGGATGCTGGAGGCGGCAGTCCGCGGACGCCCCCGCACCTGCCATCGGCACCGCATCTCCCCTCTCCCAAGATGGGAGAGGGGCCGGGGGTGAGGGCCTGTTGACGACAGCCCCTGCTCATCCTATGATTTAGCAGACGCTAAGTTAGGCGAGAGCCGTTCTCCGCGAAAGGACTGCCAGATGGCCGTTGACCAGAAGACCATGGAGATGCTGCACGCCGAGCCGGACATCGCCGAGGGGCTCGACCTGAGCTGGATGGACCAGACCGGCGAACGCGGCATGTCGGCGCACCCGGGCCGCCGTGGGCTGACGCTCGAGGAGATCAATAAGGGCCCGTACGGCGTCGCTCCCGCGACCACCGAGGACCAGACGATGGGCCCGCGTGGCGCCGCCCGCCGCGCCGGCGTCCCACGCGTCGGCTACAAGCTGCCGAAGAAGTCCGACATCTGGTCGGAGAACGCGGCGATGCTCTACGAGGAAGCGGTGCAGCGCCAGTGGAGCTCGGCGACCGACATCCCCTGGGAGGAGCTGCGGCCGCTGCCCGACGACGTCGAGCGCGCCTACAGCCAGTTCTGCACCTTCCTCACCGAAGTCGAGTTCATCGCCGGTGACACGCCGAGCCAGTGGCTGCCGCAGATCAGCAACGACCACTACGAGGTGAAGATGTTCCTCGCCTCGCAGATCATGGACGAGGCGCGCCACCTCGACGTGTTCCGCAAGCGCGCGCTCGCCAACGGCGGCGGCCTGATGCAGTCGAGCGGTAACGCCGGCCTGCGCGTGATCATCGAGGCCAAGGACTTCACCGAGATGTCGACGATCATGCACGTGCAGGGCGAAGGCCTCGTGCAGTCGATCTTCCGGATGGGCGAGTTCATCGCCACGAACGATGCGGAGAAGCGCATCTTCCGGCTGTCGGCGCAGGACGAGTCGCGTCATGTCGCCTTCGGCGTCATGCACCTCAAGTACATCCTGGAGACCGAGCCGGAGCGCCGCGAGGAGATCCACAGCTATCTCGAGAAGGCGGAGCCGGTGATCGTGGGCGGCGGCGCCAACGGCACCGCGCCGGTCGCCGGCGGCGCGCCGGTCTTCGGCGCCTCGCTCGGCATCCTCTTCGGCCACTCGCTGGGCAGCGAGGACGAGGGCGCCCGGCTGGCGATGGCAGCCTTCCGCCGCCAGATCAACGAGTACATGCACCGGCTCGAGGTGGCAGGCATGGGCGAGCGGCGCTACCGCCTGCCCGCCCACATCCAGGCCGTCCTCGACCCGCCGAAGAACTAGGCGGCTAGAGAGGCCGGAGGTCGGAGGTCGCGATCTCCTCCTGACGGGCCGCGGACAGCACGACGTAGCGAGCCCGGACAGACCGTCCGGGCTCTCCCATCCCGGTGTGACACCGTGAGACAGCACAGCGGAGGAGGCAGGGGGAGATGGCGTATTTCCTGGCGAAGACCGACCCGTCTTCATACTCCATCGACGACCTGGAGCGCGAAGGCACGACCGAGTGGGACGGCGTCCGTAACCCGGCCGCAGTGAACGCCATCAGGGCGATGCAGCCCGGCGACCTGGTGTTCATCTACCACTCCCAGGGCGAGACGGCCGTCGTCGGGCTGGCCGAGGTCGTGTCGCCGCCGCGCCCGGACCCGAAGGACGCGAAGAGCTGGGTGGCCGACTTCCGCTTCGTCCGCCGAGCAAAGAAGCCGGTGACCCTGCGCCAGATCAAGGAGTCGCACCAGTTCGACGACTGGCTCCTCGTCCGCCAGGGCCGCCTGAGCACGATGCAGGCGCCGCCCGCCTTCAACCAGTGGCTCAAGAAGCAGGGCGCGTTCTGAGGCGCAGCCGGGGCGCAGCGAACGCTACGCAGCCTGCGCTCGTCGGATCGCCCCGGGGACCGGACGGAAACTGACCCGCCGGTGACGGCGGGTCAGTTGCTCCCCCATCGACCGCGCCACGCGCGACCAGTCGCGCGTGGCGGCAGATCCGCGTTACGCCGCCTTTGGCCGCGCCGGCAGGTTGCCCGCTTCGAGCGCGCTCAGGACGGCCGTCGCCTGCGCGCGCACGCGGAGCGACTCCGCGAGCGACGCCGCCGGCAGCGCAAAGAGCAGCAGCGCCCACGGCCCCCATTGCGCCGCCGCCATCGCCATCCCCGCGGCCACCGCGCCCAGGACGACGTACTGGGGCACGAGCCAGAGGAAGTTGCGCTCCCAGACGCCGGCCGGCGATTCGCCCCGGTCCAGCGCGATCGCGCCCGTCACGAGCGCCGAGTTGACCGCCATGTTCACGACGCCCGCCACGAGCGCCGGCAGCAGCAGGTGCGGGAATGACAGCGCCGCCCCGCCGCCCTCAAGCGCACGGAACGTCGCAACGTAGGCGGCGCCGGCGATGGCGAACGTGGCAGCGTTGAACACGGTCTTGACCGCGGGCCGCTGCGTACGCAGGTGACCCGCGACGGCGATCGCCGCCGCGGCCATCGCGACGCCGAAGAGCCCGAACAGCGCGCCGGCCGCCATCAGCGCGGCGCCGCTCGCGGAGACGTGGCTGTCGCGGAAGATCCCCACCGCGAACAGCTCCGCGCCGAACGCCAGCGCGACAAGCGACGCCAGCACGGCGGGATGCGAGAGGTCGGCGTGTGCGCCGCCGGCGACGGCGACCGCGGCGCCCGCGACGGCCGTCGCGGCGATGAGTGCCCGGAGCGGGACTGATCTCGTTGTTGCGCTCATCGTTGGTGCTCCCTCTTGTGGCGTGTGTGCCCGCGGGTCCCGGCGCTCAATCATTCGGGACGCTGCCCCACGACACGCTCCCCCAGGAGATCGAGCCCCAGGAGATGCTGCTCCACGAGATGGAGCCCCAACTGATGCTGCCCCACGACACCGAGCCCCAACTGATGCTCTGCGGCGAGACGCCGGCGGCCGTCAGGAGGAGCTGGTTCGGCGGGATGGTGAGGCTGGCGTCGACCGGGTTGGCCGTCGTCGCCCTGTCGAGCTGCGGGACGTTCGTGGTCGCATCGGCCGGTAGCGGTACGGACGTGCGCACGAGCGCCGCCTTTGCCTGCCCGGGCGTCCACTCCGGGTGCAGGTTGAAGAGCAGTGCCGCCGCGCCGCTCATCACGCCCGCCGACATCGACGTGCCGCTCAGCCTGAAGTACTTCGAGCCGACGATGTTTGCCGGGAGTAGCTGCGCGAGATAGCTGTTCTGGCTGAGCACCGAAACGAGGTTGCGGCCAGGTGCGGAGACGTCCGGCTTCGCGAAGCCGTCCTGCGTCGTCCCGCGGCTCGACCACGACGGTACGCTGTCGTCCTTGTAGTCGGTCGTGCCCTGGTCGTCGAGCGCGCCCACCGTGAGCACGAACGGGTCGTTCCCGGGCGCATAGTCGACGGTGTTGACGCCGGAGTTGCCCGCCGCCGCGACCACCAGGATGCCCCGGAAGGTGAGCAGCTCGACCGCGGCGTCGAGCGGGTCCGTCAGGTAGCTCTGTGCGGTGTTGGAGCGCAGCGAGAGGTTGACCACGCGGATGTTGTAGGTGTCCTTGTGGTCGAGCACCCACTGCAGCCCGTTGATCACGTCGCCGACCGTCGCGCTGCCGGTGCTGCCGCCGATGTTCACGTCGATCAGGTTCACCTTCGGTGCGACGCCGGTGTACGCGCCGTCGGAGTTGCTCCCGGATCCCCCGATCAGGCCCGCCACGTGCGAGCCGTGGCCGAAGGCGTCGCCCGTCGAGCCATCGCGCGAGACGGAGGCGATGACGCGGTCGCCGAAGTCGTCGCTCTTCGTGATGCCGGTGTCGACGACCGCCACGCCGATGCCCTGGCCGCGGTCGCCCGCGCCCCAGAGCTTGTCAGCCGCGATCTCCTGCGGGTAGACGCTGGGCAGCGTGGAAGACGTCGCGCTCCCTGGCCCGCTCGTCGAGGACACGCTTCCGTCGAGGCTCACCCACGTGACGCCGGGCGCCGCGGCGAGGGCACCCAGCCGGCTGCCGGGAATCGTCGCCGAGACGGCGTGGATCAGCCCCAGGTCCGCGCGCACGGTGCCGCCGGCCGCGGCGACCAGCGCCGCCGGGTCGCGGCCCCGCGCTGCCTGCGCGATCACGGGGACCGTCGCGCCCGGGTGGGCGGCGTGATAGGCCCAGACGGCCGCGTCGGTGCGCGACACCTGTACGGTGGCGGCGGCGCCGGCGAGGACGAGGGCGCTGCAAGACGCGAGGGCGGTGATGGCCAGAAGCCTGGCGCGGCGTGCGAGTGACATGGCCACCTCCGTAACGAGAAAGGCCCGCCTACCTCAGCCCGAGATAGGAGGGCCTTGGCTCCGAAACAGAACCGGCAACCCGGCCGCCGTGCCCCTGCGCGGGGTGTAGGCCCGTGGCTTTGCGTCCCCGCCTTTCGGCGGGTTTGCCTTTTTCGGAGGTGCTATTCGGTTGTCGCCTGGACGCCCCGGCGTGGGTGCGTCCACCCAGAATGTCGGCTCCTCCCGGCCGGATCTGTTGCCGGACTCACACAAAAGTGTCCATGAGGCTGCCGGGGGCTCGCCCCCCGGTCGAAACTCAGTCGGTGAGGAACGCGCGTCTCGTCGCCACGCCGCTGCGCCCCCTGGAGTCGGAGCCTGATGCCCGCCTCGCGGGCGACGTGCTGCCCGCACGGGCGGTCGCGCTCATCGCCGCGCTCGGCCTCGCGGCGCTGGCAGCGTCCGCCCACGCGGCGCTGGTGCCGGGCGCCATCCAGGCGCCGCTGCTCCTCCTCATGCTTTCGCTCGGTGTCCTCGCCGAGCGCGCCGACATCAACCTCTACGGCGACAGCCGCGTCTCGATCAGCGCCCTCTTCCTGCTGACCACCGCGATCATCCTGGGGCCGCTGGCGGCGGTCGCCGTCGGCCTCGCGCTGGCCCTCGCGGGCCACGTCGGGCGCGGGCGTCCGGTGCACAAGCTCGCCTTCAACGCGGGACAGTTCGTCCTCTGTGGATACACCAGTGCGTGGGTGTACCGCGCTGTCGTGGCGGCGGCTCCGGAGCACCGGCACCTGATCGCGGCGGCCGGTGGCGTGGCGGCCGGGATCGCGGACTTCGCCGTGGCGAGCGTGCTGGTGACCCTGATCATCGCCGCCACCGGAGGCGGTC
>JAKAMA010000035.1 GCA_021813085.1 Chloroflexota bacterium
GGGAAGCGCAGGTAGCCGTCGCGGGACCACTCGCTGAAGCGCACGTGGCACACCAGCTCGGGGCGCGTCCAGTAGATGAGGCGGGGGATCCGCGGCGGGTCGCTGAAGCTCGACTGTTCCGCGACGAGCGGCTCGAGCCGGGCGACGAGCGCGCGCGCCTCGGCGTCGCCGAGGCCGCCACTGACGGCGCCGACGAACTCGAAGCGGCCCTGCTCGTAGGCACCCAGCAGGAGCTGGCTGAACGGTTCGCCCTTGCGCCGTGCGCCGCCGAACGTGTAGCCGCCGATCGCGAAGTCGCCGCTCTGCAGCGCCCGCACCTCGAGCCAGCTCTTCGAGCGCGCGCCCGGCGTGTACGTGCCCGCCTTCTCCTTGGCAACGATCCCTTCGAGCTTGCGCGACGCGACCGCCTCGAAGAACGCGATGCCCTCGTCGCTGACGAAGTCGACGGCGGCGAACTCGGCGCCGGGGGAGATGATCTCGTGCAGCCGGTTCTTGCGCTGCCAGAGGGGGCGGTCGATGAGTGAGCGGCCGTCGAGCCAGAGCACGTCGAACGCCTGATAGATGAGCTGCCCGGGCGGCCGGCGCTTCAGCGCCGCGGGTGGCCCGCCGGCGTCCGCGCCGGCGAGCAGGCTGTGCAGACGCGGGCGCAGCAGGTCGAAGGCGGGCTGTCCATCGCTGTCGAGCGCCACGATCTCGCCGTCGAGCAGCGCCTCGTGCGCGTGCAGGAGCGCGGGGATGCGCGCGAGCTCGCCGAACGCGGGCAGCAGGTCGCGGCCGTTGCGTCCAAGGAGGCGCACCGCGCCGTCGGCGATGCGGGCCTGCGCGCGCACGCCGCCCCAGAGGAGCTCGAAGATGTGGTCGGGCGAGTCGAAGGGCTCCGGCGCCGGCGACGCCAGCATCGGCGGCATGCGCTGCGGCATGCGCCCCGCGATCGAGGCGATGTTGCGATGCTCGATGTCCTCGTGTCCCGTGATGGTCATCCGGCGCGCCTGCGTCGTGCAGGCCTGGCTGCGCGCTCGTCCGCTTCGGCTTCCTCGTCCGGTCCGACGGCGGACGCGCCGGCCGCACGCTCGCGCTTCGCCGCGTCGATGCTCTGGCGCAGCGCCTCCATGAGGTCGGTGACTTTGCCGGCCACGGGCGCGGGCCGCTTGATCTCCTCGCCCTCCGCCTTGCGCTCGATGAGTTCGAGCAGCGCCGCGCGGTAGTTGTCGGTGTACTGCTCCGGGTGGAAGTCGCCCGTCAGCATCTCGACCAGCGACTTCGCCATCGCCAGCTCGCGCTCGCAGAGGTCGCCTGCTTCGGGGACGTCGAGTGCGTCGGTGCCGCGGATCTCGTCGGCGTAGAACATGGTCTCGAGCGCGATCGTGTGCTCGTAGAGGCGGAGCGTGCAGAGCTGCTCCTTCTGGCGCAGCGTGACCTTGGCGAGCGCGACGAGCTTCGAATCCTTCAACACCTCGCGCAGCAGCGCGAACGGCTTGGCGCCGATCTTCTCGGGCTCCAGGTAATAGGTCTTCTGGTAGTAGATGGGGTCGATCTGGGCGAGCGGCACAAAGTCTGTGATCTCGATGGCGTGCGCAGTGTCGACGGGCACCTTGTCGAAGTCTTCCGGCTCCATGACGACGTACTGGTCGGGCGCGATCTCGTACCCCTTGACGATGTCGTTCCACTCGATGACGGCTTCGTCCTCGGGGCAGTAGCGCTGCTGCCGAATGCGCGCGTGGTCCTTGCGGTGCAGCATGTGGAAGGCGACGTCCTTCTCTTCGGTCGCGGTGTAGAGCTTTACGGGGATGGAGACCATCCCGAAGCTGACCGCGCCCTTCCAGATCGCTCGTGGCATGCGCAACTCCTCGCCTCCGGCGGCCGCTGGCTGGCCGCATGCCAAAGCTTGCGGGACGGGACCCGGCGGTGTCAATGCGGCAAGTTGCCTTGAACATGGCTCGCACAGGGATCAGACATTGGAGGCTGGACGGTGGGAGGTAGAAGCGCCCAGACGGGCCGTACGGCGGGACGATGCGTGGCGGGCCGTCCGGGACGGGCCCGCATCGAGCGGTCGGCCTGTGCGCCCGCGCGGGCTGAACAAAGCCCGCGCTACGACCCGCACGACGAGTGGACGGGTGACGTTTCATCCGCGGGGATGGCGCCGCCGCGCCATGGAGAACCGCTGATGCGGCGTCAGGCTGCCGGCCCGCGCGGGCTGCGCCGGCGGGGCGCGGGGCGGGCGGGCGGGATGAGACGCGTGTCGCCGCCCGGGCTGGCAAGCTGGCGTTCGAGGTCCGTAAAGGCGTCGATGATGTCGGGCGCCTCGAACGCCCGGTTGCGGCGGCCCACGCTCACCGGTGCGAGGATCTTCGCGTCGACGAGGCGGCGCACGGCGTCGTTGGTCGCCTGGAAGCTGCGGCCAGTGAGTCCCGTCGCGCCGCGCACCGTGACGATGGGAGCGCCAGGCAACCTCGCGATCAACCGGTCGGCGGCTGAGTATGCGCGCACGGTACCCAGCCGCTGGCGCCAGGCGTGCTGGATCGAGCGCGTCCGCTCCTCGAACGCTGAGGCGTCGGCCGCCGCGCGTCCGCAAGCGGTGGCAAACAGCGCGACCCAGCGGTTCAGTCCTTCGTGCGCCTGGCGGGAGGTTGCTGCTCCCCGATACCGTGTCTTCGTCAGTCCGTCGACATAGTCCTGCGACCACGTCGCGAGGATGAGCGACACCGGAGGCAGGACCCGCGGCGCGAGGCCGCGCCGCCGCAGCACCATGTGGACCAGCGCGCGACCGGTGCGGCCGTTCCCATCGGCGAAGGGGTGGATGGTCTCGAACTGGGCGTGCGCCAGCGCCGCCTGGGCAACCGCTGGCAGTGCGTCGGTGTTGCAGAACGCGCACAGGTCGTCGAGGAGCGGGCGGACCATCTCCGGCGGCGGCGGCACGAACGCCGCTGAACACGGGTTGTAGCTGCTGCCGCCGATCCAGTTCTGCGCTGTGCGGATCTGGCCGGCATGCACCGCGAGCCGGGTGCCTGCGAGCAGCCGCCGGTGCGCCTCGATCAGTTGCTCGACCGATATTGCCGCTCCCGCGGTGACCGTGCGCACCGACCACACCATCGCGTCGATGTTGCCCAGCACTTCCGCCGCCGTGACGTCGCGTGGCTCTTCGCCGCTGTCGCGCGCCACTTCGGCGCGCAGGAGCCGCCGCCCGCCGATCTCCAGGCCCTCGATACGCGACGACGCCACGGACTCCGCGCGGAGCAGCAGGCGGGCGAGCGCCTCTGTATCCACCAGGGCGGCGGCCTCGGCATTCAGCCGGACGATGGCGCCCTCGGCGTCGGCGACGTCTGCGGCGACGTCGCCATCGAGCGCGATCGGGCGCCCTACGAGCGGGTCGGGCACGTAGGCTTCGTAGTCGCACGGAGCGCGGTCGCGCCGGGGGACGCCGGCGTCGAGTGTGCGCTCCCACCTGCGGCGGATAACCCGGGCCAAGCGGCCTCCTTATTCAAGCCTATCATATAACATTGAACAGCCGTGTCCATATTCAAGTATCTGGCACAACCTTGAAGAGCCACCCCGGCAGTTCAGGGAAGGGCCGGCCCGGCAACGGGCGCCGCACCGCAGCGCATCCTGCGCCCGGCCGTTCGCCCCTGCGCCTCGCCCGATCCACAATGCGGGACGGCGTGCGCGGCAGCGCATCGGGAGGCGCGATGCAGATCGGGGTCAAGATCGGTCCGGCGCTCGGGCCGGAGGTCGGCCGGGCGGCGGTCGAGGCGGAGCGGCTGGGCTTCGATTCCGTCTGGCTGAGCGAGCGCGTCGTCACCCCGCTCGACCGGCCGCACCCGTACGAGCCGATGGTCGACCCGTGGGTTGCGCTCGCGTACGTCGCCGCGGTCACCCGGCGCGTGCGGCTCGGCACGAGCGTCAGCCAGATCGCGCTGCGGCCGCCGGTGCTGATGGCGCGCGAGCTGGTGACGCTCGACCGGCTGTCGGAGGGGCGCGTGATCGCCGGGGCCGGCGCGGGCTGGGTGGTCGAGGAGTTCGTCGCCACGGGCGTGCGGTTCGAGGACCGCGGCGGCCGGCTGAACGAGGTCATCCGCCTGCTGAAGCACCTCTTCACGCATCCCGGCGAGCCGTGGCACGGCAAGCACTTCGACATCCCGGCGGCGGGCATCGTAACGCCGCTGACGCCGGGCGGGCCGCCGATCTGGGTCGGTGGCATCACGGAGGCCGGGTTGCGCCGTGCCGCGCGTTACGGCGACGGCTTCATCGCGCTCGCGCAGTCGCCGGGAGAGCTCGCAAAGGTGCGGGCGCGCGCGCTCGAGCTGCGCTCGGGGTACGGGTGCGGCGGCGCCTTCCCGATCTGGACGCAGGCGCCGCCGCCGGCGGACGTGGCCGCGGCCAAGGAGATGGCGCGACGCTGGCGGGACGCCGGTGCGGACGGGCTGATCCTCACGTACGAGGGGACGGTGCCGGACGCGTTCCTCGCCCAGGCGGACGCCGCGCGGGCGCTGATCGAGGTTGCCGCATGAGCGAGGGTCAGGTGCGGGCCGTCGAAGCCGCCGTGGTACGGGCAGCGGGTGTGCTGCCTGACGGCGCGATCGGCATCGACGCGGGGCTGACGCTGACGAAGATCGCGCAGGCGCGCGGCGAGCGCATCGCGCTGTCGGTGCACGCGACGAGCGCACTCGGCGAGCGGGCGCCGTCGGGCGGGACGGTGATCGGCGCCACGGGCGCGCGCATCGCACACGCGGACGTCGACGCGGCCAGACGGCCCGTATGGGCGGTGCAGTCGGAGGAGATGGATGCGGCCGTGCGTGGCGCCGTGGCGCTGCTTCGCGCGGCCGGCCGCGAGGCGCCGCCGGAGTTCGTGCTGGCGCTGGCGGGTACGGGCACGGCGTTCGCGGCGGTCCGGCTCGATGCCGGCGCGCGGGGCGGCGTCGGCACGGTTTCGCATCTGGGCGGCACGGCGCTGGGCGGGGGCTCGTTCGAGGGCATCGCGCGGCGCCTGGCGCCCGGGCTGGACTACGGGGCGATGGTGACGCTGGCGGAGCGCGGCGACCGCCGCCGCGCCGACCTGATGATCGGCGACGCCTACCCGGACGGCGTCGGGCGGATCGGCCCGGACCTGACGGCAGCGCACCTGGCGAAGCAGGGCGGCGCGGGGATCGACGACGTGCTGGCGGCGCTGCTGAACCTGCACGGCGAGAACATCGCGCAGCTCGCCGCGTCGCGCGCGCTCGTCGCCCGCATCCCGCGCGTCGTGCTCGCCGGCGGCTTCGTACACAACAACCCGGCGCTCGTCGCGTCACTGACGTCGATGGCCGCGATGTTCGGCGTGCAGGCGGAGGCGGCGCCGTGGCCGGGGTTCGCGGGCGCGGTCGGGGCCGCGCTGGCCGCCGTCGAAGCGAGCGATACGCGCATGGAGGTGACGGAATGAAGCTTGGTGTCGTCTTCCCCCAGACCGAGATCGGCAGCGACCCCGCCGCGATCCGCGACTACGCGCAGGCGGCGGAGCAGCTCGGCTACCACCACGCACTCGTCTTCGACCACGTGCTGGGCGCGCACCCCGGCCGGTTCGAGGGGCGCTTCCGGCCGCCGTACAGCTACCAGACGCCGTTCCACGAGCCGTTCGTGCTCTTCGGCTACCTTGCGGCGTTGACGTCGCTCGAGCTGGTCACGGGCATCGTCATCCTGCCGCAGCGCCAGACTGCGTTGGTCGCGAAGCAGGCGGCGGAAGTCGACGTGCTGACGGGCGGGCGCCTGCGGCTCGGCGTGGGCATCGGCTGGAACCACGTGGAGTACGAGGCGCTGGGCCAGAGCTTCCGCAACCGCGGCCGCCGCATCGAGGAGCAGGTCGCGCTGCTGCGGCGGCTCTGGACGGAAGAGCTGGTGGACTTCGAGGGGAAGTACCACCTGGTGAAGCAGGCTGGCATCAACCCGCTGCCGGTGCAGCGTCCGATCCCCGTGTGGATGGGCGGCGGGGTCGACGCGGTGCTGCGGCGCGTCGCCCGCATCGCCGACGGCTGGTTCCCGCAGTTCCGTCCGGGCCCCGACGCGGAGGCGGCGCTCGACCGTCTGCGCGGCTACATCCGCGATGCGGGCCGCAAGCCGGAGGATGTCGGCGTGGAAGGGCGCATCAGCCTGTCCAACACGCCCGAGCCGGAGTGGGGCGCCGCGCTCGCAGGCTGGCGCGGCCTGGGCGCGACGCACGTGGCGTTGAACACGATGAACGCCGGGCTCGCCTCGCCGCAGGCGCACATCGACGCCATCCGCCGCTTCCGGGAGGCGGCCGGCTGAGGACGGGCGTACGCCGGACCCCCGTGGCGGCTATGCGCGCACGGGAGCGGGATCGAGTTCGAAGCGGAAGTCCTCGATCACCGGGTTCGCGAGCAGCTTGCGGCACATCTCGGTGACTTGCGCCTCGGCCGCGCCGCGGTCCCGCGCGTCGATGCGGATCTCCATGTACTTGCCGGCGCGCACGGAGTCGACGTCCGTGAACCCGAGCGCGTGCAGGGCGCTGCGGATCGTGAGGCCCTGCGGGTCGTTGACGGTCGGCTTCAGGGTGATGTAGACGCGGGCGAGGAACATCGCCGCAGCATCGCCAAGATCGGGGCGGACGTCAAGCCGAACCGGGCGGCCACATGGGGCCGAACCGGGCGGCCGCATGGGGCCGCCCCTACAGGCTCCGCCCATCGTTCGGTGTGGCACTAGCCCGGCGTCCAGAAGTTGGTATTGCGCGGCTGGGCCTCGTTGCGGCCGGCGGTGCGTCCGGCGGGGCCGCCGGGGATGATCGACGGGTCGACGGCGGCGCGGGTGGGATCCCGGAAGTCGTCGAATGCGACCTCGTCGGTTGCGGTGTCCAGCACGGCGTACGAGAGCTGAAACGCGTTCCGGGCGTCGCGCGCCTCGCCGGCAGAGCCGGGGTTGACCACCAGCACGCGGCCGACGCGCTCCGCCATCTGGTAGTGCGTGTGGCCGAGGATCACGTAGTCGGCGTCGATCTGCGCCAGCCGGCTGATGCCGGGACTGTTGGGGTAGATGTACTCGTTGTGCGGCTCGAAGGGGCTGCCGTGCACCATCACGAGCCGTTTGCCATCGATGCGCGTCTCGATCCGGGATGGCTGCGCGGCCATGTACGCGAGGTCGTCCGCCCGCACCCACGGTGCGGCCCGCGCGCGCTCGCCCCACTTGCCGAGGAGCACCTCCTCGTGGTTGCCGGTAATGTAGCGCGCGCGGCGCTCGCGCAGGATCCGCATGACCTCGTTGGAGAAGCGGAACTGGTAGACGGCGTCGCCGGCGCACAGGAGCTCATCGACCGGTCCCATGCGTTCGAGCGCGATGGCCAGCGCCTGGTGGTTGCAGTGGACGTCGGAGACGATGCCGATGCGCATGGCACAGTATCGCCCGGCGGGCACGGAGACCGCGAGGGGCGGGACGGGCGGCGGCCGCATGGCGGGCCGGCGGCTGCGCGCCGCGGTCAGTGGTGGTGGCCGGCGCCGAGGATGGCGTCTTCGCGTGCGCGCATGGCGCGCTCGTCGTCGCTGCGCTCGTGGTCGTAGCCGAGCAGGTGCAGGATGCCGTGGACGAGCAGATGCGCCACCTCGTCCTGCGGCGCCTGCGCGTACTCCGCAGCCTGACGCCGCGCGGTGTCGAGCGAGATCACGACGTCGCCGAGGTGCGGCACCGCGCCGTCGGGACGCGCGAAGTCATCGCCCTCGCGCTGGGCGAAGGAGAGGACGTCGGTCGCGGCGTCGGCGCCGCGATAGGAGCAGTTGAGCTCGCGCACGACGGCGTCGTCGGCGAGGAGGATGCTGAGCTCCGCGGGGCGTCCGACGTGCTCGGCTTCGAGCGCGTGCGCGGCCAGGCGTTCGAGCGCGATCTCGTCGATGCCGGTCGCGTCGGCCTCGGCCTGAAGCTCGATGATGTAGGTGGTCACGTGCGGCCCGCGCTCCCGCCACGGCCTGGCGCCGGTGCGGCTTCCCGCACCTCGACGCCCGCCGCCTGGCCGGTGAGTGGTCTCACGATAGCAGGCTGGCCCGCGTCGCGGCCGCGACACGCGGGTGCGGCGCCGTGTCCGTGCATGGCCAGCCCGGCCCGATGCCTGCCTCATGCCGGGCCCGCCGATGGGTGGCGGGACGCCGCCGAGCGGCGATCTCACACGGGTTTATCGTGGTGTCAGGTGGACGATGCCCGCGTTGGCCTCGCGCAGCGCCGCGAAGTAGAGGTCGCGATGCCCGAGCAGCCACTCTTCCGCCGTCCGGAACCCGAAGTGGTGGGCGAATGCGGTCACCGTCTCGGGGTCGTACATCTCGGGCGGCAACTGGTCCTCGACGTAGCGAATGGCCTCGACGACTTCGGCCGGTATCTGGATGCGCTCGTTCAGCATGGTCACCCCTCCTGTCCGAGCCACCGTTGGGATGAGGCGATCGTAGCACCGCTGTCAAGCCCCTGCCGTCAAGGGCGGGCGGGACACCCGCCGCCGCCGCGCGCGTCGCCGGAACCTCACCCCCGGCCCCTCTCCGACAGGCGGAGAGGGGGGCCGGCGAGCCGCCGTTTCTCCAGGAGGACACGGCCGGCGGATACGTCAAGATGTCGGAATCACTACACTGGACATGCTGGCGATACGCGGGCAGGCAGGAGGACGACGATGCGGCTCGAAGGAAAGACGGCGCTGATCACGGGGGCCGGCAGCGGTATGGGGCGTGTGGCGGCGACGCTGTTCTCGCGGGAAGGCGCGAACGTCATCGCCACGGACATCTCGCGCGAGGGGCTCGATGCGACGGCGGCGCTCGTCGCGGAGCACGCACACGGGAGCATCCTGCCGCTCGTGGGCGACGTGTCGAGCGCGGCCGACGTCGCGTCGTGGGTGCGGGCGGGCGTCGAGCGCTACGGGCGGCTCGACGTCTTGTACAACAACGCCGGCATCTTCCCGGACGCCGACCGCAGCGTGCTGGAGATGGACGAGGCGACGTACCGGCGCACGCTCGACGTGAACCTCAAGGGCGTGATGCTCTGCTGCAAGTACGGCATCCCGGAGATCGTGCGGGCCGGCGGCGGCTCGGTGGTCAACGTCGCGTCGTTCGTGGCGCTGATGGGCTGCACGGTGCCGCAGGACGCGTACACGGCGAGCAAGGGGGCGGTGCTGGCGCTGACGAAGTCGCTCGCGGTGCAGTTCGGGCGGCAGCGTGTGCGGGTGAACGCCATCTGCCCGGGGCCGATCCTGACGCCGCTCCTGGCGGATCTGTTCCCGAGCGAAGAGGAGAAGAACAAGCGGCTGAGCCGCATCCCGCTGGGGCGCTTCGGGCTGCCGGAGGACATCGTGTACGCGGCGCTGTACCTGGCTTCGGACGAGTCGTCGTGGACGACGGGGACGGAGTTCGTGGTGGATGGCGGGATCACGGTGAACTACTTCTGATGGCGCCAGCCGGCAATCCGTCGGCCCACCACAGCTCTTCCATCCGGCGCGGTCGCACCGCCAGCGGCGCGGCTGGCGCTGGGCCTTCCGGCGTCCGACCTCCGCCCTCCACGCGCCTGAGCCTACAGCCCCTCGCGCACCAGGTTGTCGACCGCGAACTCGTAGTACGTCACCGCCTCGGTGAAGCCGAAGTGGTCGCGGTCGAAGACGACGCGCACCGGTATCCCGCCCTCGACTTCGAGGTGGGCGCCGAGGCGGGGGAACATGAAGATCCGCATCTGTCGCTGGAAGCCGTCGCCCTGGAGGAGCTCCGGTTTCCGCCGCAGCAGCTCGATGTACGCCTCGCCCGCGCGCTGGACGACGTCGCGGTGGTCGCCCGCGCGCAGGGAGCTGTGCGCCGCCTCCATCGAGCTCCGCAGCCGTTCGTCCTGGATGCGATCGACCTTTGCCATCGCAGCGCTCAGTCCTTCCCGCGCCCAGAGGGGGCGGCACGCGTCAGATCGACGAGTTCACGGGGAACTCGACGCCGGCGAGCTGCTCCGCACGCCAGCGCTCGTGCATGGCGTGCCGCTCCTGGAACTCGGGCAGCACCTTCGTGCCGAACCGATAGATCGAGTCCATCACGTCCTCGTGCTTCCGCGCCCCGGCCTGCGCGACGAAGATCATCACGTCCAGGTGCGCGTCCTCGTACTTGCGCAGCGTGTCCCGCACGAAGTCCGGCGAGCCGATGCAGCCGCCGCGCTTCGCGGCGCGCCAGAGCGCGCGCTTCACCTCGTCCTCCGGCTCGACCTCCTCGTCGCCGCCGCCGAAGCCGCCGAAGCCGCGCCCGCCGAGGATGCCCATCCGCTGCTCCTCGGGCGTGTCGATGAAGCGGCGGTAGATGTTGGTCTTCGAGGGCTCGTGCGCGGCGCCCAGCGGGCTGTAGTAGTAGCCCAGCGAGTAGCTGAAGAACTGCGTGCCTTCCTTGCCCTTCTCGACCGCCTCCTCGTCCGTGTCGAAGCAGGACAGCGACGAGAGCACGGCGAGCGCCGGGTTGATCGCGACGCCGATCGGCGTGCACTCTTCGCGCACCAGGTCGAAGTACTGCGCGACGCGCTCCTGCGCCTCCTCCGGCGTCTCGAACGCGAAGCCGAGCGAGCCCATGCCGAGACGCGCGGCGACCATCGTCGTCTCGCGCCGGGACGACGCCACCCAGAGCGGCGGGTGCGGCTTCTGCAGGGGTTTCGGGATGACGTTGCGGGGCGGCATGCCGAAGTAGGCGCCCTCGTAGCCCGGATACGGCGACTGCGTCATCATCTTCACGCACTCGCGCGTCGCCTCTTCCCACATCAGCTTTTTCTCTTCGCGGGGCACGCCGAAGCCGCCCAGCTCCATCTCCGACGCCGATTCGCCAGTACCGAACTCGACGCGCCCGTCCGAGACGAGGTCGAGCGTCGCGATGCGCTCGGCGACGCGCGCGGGGTGGTTGTAGCGCGGGGGCATCAGGGCGATGCCGTGGCCGAGGCGGATCTGCTTCGTGCGCTGGCTGGCGGCCGCGAGGAAGACCTCAGGCGCGGACGAGTGCGAGTACTCCTCGAGGAAGTGATGCTCGACCTCGAACACGTAGTCGAACCCGAGCCGGTCCGCCAGCTCGACCTGGTCGAGCGCGTGCTTCAGGATCGTGTGTTCGGCGCCGGGATCCCAGTCGTCACGGTCATACGGCCGCGGCAACTGATGCTCGTAAAACAGTCCGAACTTCATCGCCCTGTCCTTGTTCTATCCACAGATGGACACAGTGAACACAGATTACCCTTGTCAGACGGATCCCGGTCGTCGCGGTCATACGGCCGTGGCGACTGGTGCTCGTAGAACAACCCGAACTTCATGGCGCCGCCCTTGTTCTATCCACAGATGCACACGGATGAACACAGATGCTTACGTGTCTACACGACCATGCGCTTGTACTCGAGGCGCGTTCCCCCGAAGTTGATCAGGAGACCCCGGGACAATCCTGCCGCCTTCAGGTAGTTGAGCAGTTGCGCCTGCTCCGTCGTGCCCAACGCACGTATCGCCTTCAGCTCGACGATCACCTCGTCGTAGCAGGCGAAGTCGGCACGGTAGCCGCAGGAGAGCCGAGCGCCCCTGTACGCGATGGCCAGTTCCACTTCTCTCCGAAACGGGACAGGGCGCTGTGCAAACTCGATCGCGAGCGCTTCCTGATAGACGGGTTCCAGGAAACCCACGCCGAGTTCGTTATGCACTTCCATCGCCGCGCCGATGATGGCGTACGTCTGCCGATCTCGCGTCTCGGCCGTCCCACTCGATCCGGACCTATCTGTGTCCATCTGTGTTCATCTGTGTTCATCTGTGGATCCACACCTATCTGCCGCCGGTGACGCCGCCGGAGCGGACGAGCAGGTCTTCCAGATCCATCTGCCATGCCAGGGCGGCGCGGCGCTTCCCCGGCGTGTCGGCCAGCTCCTCGTAGATCGCCTGGCCCCACTGCAGGTGGCGTTCCTCTTCGAGCAGGATGTGCTCGATGATGCGCACCGTCGGCGCGTCGCAGACGCGGTCGGTTACCTGGATGTGATGGCGGTAGTACACCGCGAGGTGCGTCTTCAGCACGCGGTACAGGCCGACGAGGCGCAAGAGCTGGTCGTCCTGGAGCTGCATCGCTTCGACGAACTTGAGGAACTGCTCGTTGGGCGGCTCGGCCTTG
>JAKAMA010000036.1 GCA_021813085.1 Chloroflexota bacterium
TATCGCTGGTTGCGGCTCGAAGGCGTGATGCAGGACGACCCGCTGGCGAACGTGCGCCTGCCAAAGCAGCCGCGCCGTCTGCCGCACGCGCTGACGCTCGACGACATCACGGCGCTCATTGCCGCGGCCGGCGGGGATGCGCCGGCGGACCTGCGCGACCGCGCGCTGCTCGAGTTGATGTATGCGTCGGGGCTGCGCGTGAGCGAGGCGCACGCGCTGGACGTCGGCCACGTGGACCTCGAACAGCGCACGGCGCTGGTGCATGGCAAGGGCAACAAGGAGCGCATGGTCGTGATGGGCGAGCCGGCGCGTCGCGCGCTGGCCCGCTACCTGCGCGATGGGCGCGGGCAACTGATGACACCCACCACCCCACGCGGGGCGAGCCTCGCGCCGGAGCTTCCGTCGCCGTCTGCCGGGCGAGCGGATCATGCCAGCGGCCTGCGGGGCGTGCAGGCCGCCCTGTTCGTGAACCGGAACGGCGGACGGCTCTCGCAGCGTCGCATCCAGCTCATCGTCCGCAAGTACGCGCTGGCGGCAGGCATCGACGAGCGGGTGCATCCACACCTGCTGCGCCATACCTTCGCGACGCACCTGCTCGATGGCGGCGCCGAACTGCGGGTCGTGCAGGAGCTGCTGGGACACGCGAACCCCAACACCACCCAGATCTACCTGCACGTCACCGAGGAGCGGCAGCGGACGGTCGTCGAGCGCTCGCTCGACGGCGTCGCCGAGGTGGAGGCGGCGCGCCGGGCGCTGGCGCGCCGCCGCGGAGGCTGACGCGGCTCGACAAACGGGTGTGCGGCCTCGTACACTTGTAGTTGATTCGTTCAGTCTACAATGTCAAGAAAGAGGGAAAGCCGCCATGCCGCTGTACTTCGTCGAGCACAAGCACACCATCGAGGCGTGCCCCACGCAGAAGCCGGAGATGATGATGATGCTCGGCAAGCACGTCAGCGAGCCGAACGCTGCCACGTACGGCATCAGGATCCTGGCCGACATCGTCCACCCGGGCGAGCACCGCATGAACATGGTGCTGGAGGCCGACTCGCAGGAGCCCATCGACAAGTTCATGCAGCCGTTCGGCATGGTTGGCAGCATCGAGGTGAAGCAAGTCTCGACGTGCGAGCAGGTCGTCGCGACGGGGAAGTGCTGACGCCGGCCCGGGCGAGAGGTGCGCGCCTGCCCGATGGATCGTGCGCTGCCAACCGCTGCGCGCCCGGCCCGTGCGCGTCGGCCCCAGACGCGGCAACACGGCAGACGGTCCGATATCGAGTGGCCCGGCATACCGCCTGGTCGTCTTGACACCGGGATCGGTGCTACCTATGCTAAGCGCGGCCTGGCGGCGAGTGGGTGCATCGGACTGGCGGACGTGCGGGACGGAGCCCGATGGCCGCAACCGGACGGAGCGGGAGAAGCGCGCTCGGCGCGTGTGTGAGGATGCGTGCCGCGTCGGGCCGGGTTTCCGTCGCCCTGTTGGATTGCAGCCGCACACGGCCGCCTCGGGCTGTCGCGGGTGATGCAGGTCGCGGCGCCGCGAATCCGGCCGCGACGGCGCGAGGTGGCACGTTGCCGGACCGGAAAGAGCTTGAGGGGCGTCTTCATCTCAAGTTCAAGCACCCGCAACTGCTCCGGCAGGCGCTCGTCCACACGTCGTACCTCAACGAGAACCCCGGGATCGGTACCGGCTCGAACGAGCGGCTCGAGTTTCTCGGGGACGCGGCGCTCGGTATCGTCGTCGCGCACCAGCTCTACGTCGAGTACCCGGACGTCGACGAGGGGAAGCTGACGGAGCTGCGTGCGTTCCTCGTCCGCCGCGACACGCTGGCGCGGGCGGCGGCGCGCTTCGACCTGGGCGACTACCTCCAGCTCGGCCGCGGCGAGGACGCGGCCGGCGGCCGCAAGCGCCCGACGAACCTGGCGCGCGCGTACGAAGCGCTGGTGGGCGCGATCTTCCTCGATGGCGGCATCGCGAAGACGCGTGCGTTCATCAAGCGCAGTCTGGCGGACGAGTTCGCGAAGCTGCGCAACAGCGGCATGCCCCACGACCCGAAGTCGCGCCTGCAGGAAGTGATACAGTCGCGCTGGCAGACCACGCCATCGTACAAGGTGCTGAAGACCGAGGGCCCCGACCACGCGCGCCGCTTTACCGTCCAGGTGATCGTAGGCGGCAAGCCGTTGGGTACCGGAGAGGGACGCAGCAAACAGATGGCTGAGAAGGCCGCGGCGCAGGCGGCGCTGAACGAGATCGAGCAGCAGGAGATCGCCTAGCGTGTACCTGAAACGGCTCGACGTGCAGGGATTCAAGAGCTTCGCCAACAAGACGGCGCTGGAGTTTGGCACCGGCGTCACGTGCATCGTCGGACCGAATGGCTGCGGCAAGACGAACGTCGCCGACTCGCTGCGCTGGGTGCTCGGCGAGCACGCCAGCCGCACGCTGCGGGCGCGCAAGACCGAAGATGTGATCTTCGCCGGCAGCGACAAGCGCGCGCCGATGGGCCTCGCCGAAGTGAGCATCACGCTCGACAACAGCGGGCAGTGGCTCCCCATCGACTACAGCGAGGTCGTCGTGACCCGCCGGGCGTACCGCAACGGCGAAAACGAGTACTTCATCAACCACGCGCGCGTGCGGCTGCGCGACGTGGTCGAACTGTTCATGCGCGCCCAGGTCGGCCAGAACAGCTACGCGTTCATGGGCCAGGGCATGGTCGAGCAGGTGCTCAGCCTGCGTCCCGAAGACCGCCGCGCGCTGATCGAGGAGGCGGCGGAGGTCCGGCTGCACCGCACGAAGCTCGAGGAGGCGCAGTCGAAGCTCAAGGCGACGCGCGAGAACCTCGACCGGGTGCACCTGCTGGTGCGCGAGATCGAGCCGCGGATCACGCAGCTCGAGCGCCAGGCCGGACGGGCGGTGAAGTACCAGGAGCTGGCGCGCGAGCTCGCCGCGACGCTCCACGTCTGGTACGCGCACCAGTGGCAGGAGGTCAACGAGCACCTGCTCGCCGCCATCGCCGCGTTCGACCAGCGCACGGAGGAGTTCCAGCGCCACCGCGCCGCCGCGCAGGCCGACGAAGCCGCGATCGCGCAGCTCCGTGCTGCCATCGACGAGCGCCGGCGCGAGATCGCGCGGCGCGACGAGCGGCTGCGCAGCCTCCAGGACTACGCGCGTGACCTGGAGCGCCGCGCCGCGCTCGATGCCGAGCGTGAGACCCTGCTGCGCGAGCGCGTCGACGAGCTGACGGCGGAACTGGCCGCGCTGCGTGAGGACGAGGCCGCGCAGGCGACGCTCACGCGTGTGATCGAGACCTCGGAGCGCGAGGCCGCGCTGGCGCAGGCCCGCGACACGCTGGCGCAGACGCGGGCATCGCTCGCCGAGGTCGAGAAGGGGCTGCTGCGCGTGCAGCGCGACGCGCTGGCGCACGAGCAGGCCGCGGCGGCGGAGCGCATGGCGGCGGAGGCGCTCGCTCGCCGCATCACGGACAGTGACGACCGCATCGCCCGGCTGCGCCGCGAGGCGTCCGCGCAGGTGGAAGAGCGCAGGAAGACCCTCGGCGAGCTGGCGGGGTGGGCGCGCGAGTACCGGCGCCTCCTCGGCGACGTCCGGGCGCTCGAGCCGCGGATCGACGCGGTGGTGGCCGAGCGCGCGTCGCTCGCCTCGACGGTCGAACGGGAACGACGTGACCACGGCGCGCTCGAAAGCGAAGTCCGCGGTCTGCGCGCGCAGATCGAGGCCCTGCAGGCGCGGCTCGAGCTGATGGAGAAGCTCGACGTGCAGCCGCTGACGCCAGATGCGGGGATCCGGATGATCCTCGAAGCAGGCGGTGTGCTCAAGCGCCAGACCGTCCCCGAAGACATCGAGTTGCGCGGCGTGCTGGGGCTCGTCGGACAGATCGTGAAGGTACCACCGGGGCTCGAGAAGGCAATCGAAGCCGCACTCGCCGACAGCCTGTTCGCGGTTGTGCTGCAGCGGCAGGCTGACCTGCGGCCCGTGCTCGACCTGCTGCTGACCGGCGACGCGGGCCGTGCGACGCTCTACGCGCTGGACGAGCTGCAGGAAGTGCGCCCCTTTCACCTCATGAAAGAGCGCGGCGTGCTTGGCGTCGCATCGCAGCTCGTGCGTTGCGACGGCAGGTACCGCAAGCTCATCGACACGCTGCTCGGGCGCACCGTGGTCGTCGAAGACCAGGCGCTGGCGCAGCGCGTCGTGCGGCGCGGCATGGCGCAGGCGGTCGCCACGCTCGACGGCGTGCTGCTGCGGCCGGTTGGCTCCGTCGCCGCGGGCTCGCTCTCCAGCGTGCAGGCATCGTTTGTGCGCGAGCGCGAGGTGAACGACATCCCGCAGCAGTTGGCCGAACTGCGGCCGCGGCTCGAAGAGCGCGAAGAGACGCTCCAGCGCACGGCTGCGGCCCTCGACGACGCCCAGCGGCGGCACGAGGAGCTGGGAGCCACCCTCGAGGCGCTGCGCGAGCAGCGGGCGCGCGCCGAGAACGGGCTTGCGGCCGCGAAGGGCGGTCTCGGCGCGTTCCGGTTACGCCTGCACGCGATGCGTGCAAACGCCGTCCGCTCGGCACAGGAGATGGAGCGGCTCGCCACCGCGCGCGCCCAGGCGGCGCACGACCACGCCGCCGCGGAAGCCGCGGCCGGGGATGCCGTACGCCAGGAGCAGGCGGAGCGCCAGGCAGCCGTGGCGCTGGAGTTGCGGCGGGCGTCGCTGACCGACGAGGCGAGCGAGCAGGCAGCGAACGTAGCGCACCTCGATGGCGCGCTGCGCACGGAGCAGCAGGCGGGTGCGGGTGACCGCATCAACCGCGAGCGGCTGGCACGGCAGATCGCGGCGAAGCAGGAGCAGCAGGAGCGGATCATCGCCGAGACCCAGGCGATCGCGTCGCGCCACGCGGCGACGCGGCGTGAGTTGGGCGAGCAGTCCGGCGAGATCGCCGCGCTCGAGTCGGAGCTTGAGCCGGCGCGCCGGGAGCTGGCCCAGCTCGAGTCACGCGAGCGCGCCCTCACCGCCGAGTTGGCCGACGCCAACGCCTCCATGCGGACGGCGGAGCGCGCCCTCTTCGACGCCGAGAACGACGTGCGTATCCGTCGTGACGAGCTGGAGGCGCTGCGTCAGAGCCTGGAAGCGGAGGGCTTCGTCGCGACCGCGGACGGCGAGGTCGAGCGCGCGCCGGAACCGGAGCCGGAGGGCGGCGCCGCACTCATGGAGACCGAAGCGGCGGAGGTTGCCGAGGGATTGCCGACGTGGTTGCGCACGGACGACGGGCCCGCCCTGCCGCCGGTCCGCGGCGGCTCGACGATCAACCCGACGGAGGTGCGCGACCGCATCGCCGACCTGCGGGCACAGATCCGCGCGCTCGGTCCGGTGAACGAACAGGCGGCGACGGACTACACCGAGAGCCGCGAGCGGTACGACTTCCTGACCGGCCAGCTCGCCGACCTCAAACAGGCGGAGGAGCAGCTCAACCAGGCGATCGGCGAGCTCGAGGTCGTGATACGCGACCGATTCCGCACCACGTTCAAGCTCGTGAACCGCGAGTTCGAACGCTACTTCAGCGCCTTCTTCCGTGGCGGCACCGCGCGGCTCGAGCTGGGCGAGACCGACGAAGACGGGCTGCCGGGCATCGAGATCGTCGCGCAGCCGCCGGGAAAGAAGCTCGGCTCGCTCGCGCTGCTGTCGGGCGGCGAGCGGTCCCTGACGGCGGTCGCACTGCTCTTCGCTCTGTTGCAGGCCAATCCATCGCCGATTTGCGTGCTCGACGAGGTCGATGCCGCGCTCGACGAGGCGAACGTCGGCCGCTTCGTCGAGGAGCTGCGCGAGCTGTCGAAGCGCACGCAGTTCATCATCATCACGCACAACCGGCGGACGATCGAGACGGCGGACACGATCTACGGCGTGTCGATGGGCGCGGACAGCGTCTCGCGCGTCCTCAGCCTGCGGCTGGCGGACGTGGAGGAGGACCTCGACTGAGCCTTGCGCCCCTCCGGGACGCCAACGCTGGCATGCCGGCTGCGCTTGTTGCGTTGCCCCGCGCGATGCTACGCTGCCGCCGGAACGGCTTCGACCGGGACGAGTAGCGGGGCAATCCTCGGCAAAGAGAGGGCGCGGCTGGTGCGAGCGCCTGCGAGAATGCCGCGAACACCACCCGCGAGCCGCACCCCGAGCGCGAGTCGCAACGCGCGTGTCCGGCGCGTGCGACCGCGGGTAGGCGGTGCCGCCGGCCGGCGTTATCGGCGTGAACGAAGGGCGGTCGCGAGCGCGGCCGCTAAACGAGGGTGGAACCACGGAGCGCGCCTCCGTCCCTGCGCGGACGGAGGCGCGCTTTGTCGTCGCTCGCTGCCTGGATGCGCAGGACGCCCGGCAAGCGGCGGATAGGAGAGATGGCACGATGACGCTGGAGACGATGTCACGGGAGGAGCGGCTGTACCGTATGCGGCACTCGGCCGCGCACATCATGGCCGAGGCGGTGCTGGAGATGTTTCCGGAGGCGAAGTTCGCCATCGGCCCGCCGATCGATACGGGCTTCTACTACGACTTCGAGCTGCCGCGGGCGCTGACCCCGGAGGACCTGCCGCAGGTTGAGGAGCGCATGCGCAGGCGGATGCGGAGCGATGTGCCCTTCGAGCACAGCGAGCTTCCGAAGGCGGAGGCGCTGCGGCAGTTCGCCGGCCAGCCGTTCAAGGTCGAGCTGATCGAGGGCATTGCCAGCGACAAGGTGTCGCTCTACCGACAGGGCGGCTTCGTCGACCTGTGCGAGGGGCCGCACGTCGAGCGCACCGGCCAGGTGCCGCCGTTCAAGCTGTTGAACGTCGCCGGCGCGTACTGGCGCGGCGACGAGAAGCGGCCGATGCTCCAGCGCATCTACGGCGCCCTCTTCGAGACGCAAGAGGAGCTCGACGACTACCTGCATCGCATCGAAGAGGCGGCGCGCCGCGACCACCGCAAGCTGGGACGCGAGCTGGAGCTGTACACGTCGAGCGAGCTGGTGGGCGCGGGCCTGCCGACCCTGTTGCCGAAGGGCGCGACCGTGCGCCGCCTGCTCGAGGAGTACATCCTCAGGCAGGAGCGCGAGGCCGGCTACCAGCACGTGTATTCGCCCGTGCTCGGCAAGGTTGACCTGTACAAGACTTCCGGCCACTGGGAGCACTACCGCGACAGCATGTTCCCGCCGATGGCGCTCGAACATGAGGAGATGGTGCTGCGGCCGATGAACTGCCCGCATCACATCCTCGTCTACCAGGCGGCGCTGCACAGCTATCGCGAGCTGCCCGTCCGCATCGCCGAGATCGGCACGATGTATCGATACGAGAAGTCGGGCGTCGTTGGGGGCCTGAGCCGCGTGCGCGCGATGGCGCTGAACGACGCGCACATCTTCTGCACGCCGGAGCAGATCAAGCACGAGTTCGCGGGCGTGATGCGACTCGTCGAGCGCGCGTACGCCACGCTGAAGATCACGGACTACGCGTATCGCCTTTCGCTCCGCGACCCCGCCGACACGGAGAAGTACGTCCAGAACGACGAGATGTGGGCGCTCGGCGAGCGCGTGCTCCGCGAGGCGATGCAGGAGCTCGGGCTGCCGTTCCAGGAAGCGCCGGGCGAGGCTGCGTTCTACGGCCCGAAGCTCGACATCCAGATCCGCGACACGATGGGGCGCGAGGAGACGATGTCGACGATCCAGGTGGACTTCCACCTGCCCGAGCGCTTCGACCTGACGTACATCGGCGAGGACGGCGCGCAGCACCGGCCCGTGATCCTGCACCGCGGCGTCATCGGCACGATGGAGCGCATGATGGCGTACCTGATCGAGCTGTACGCCGGTGCCTTCCCCGCCTGGCTCGCGCCCGTGCAGGCGGTCGTGATCCCGATCGCCGACCGGCACACCGAATACGCCCACAAGGTGCGCGACGAGCTGCGCCGCGCGGGCTTCCGGGCGGACATCGACACGCGGAACGAGCGGATGAACGCGAAGATCCGTGACGCGCAGCTCCAGAAGGTCCCGTACATGCTGGTCGTCGGCGACCGCGAGGCCGAGGCCGAGGCGGTGGCCGTCCGCACGCGCGCCGGCGAGGACCTGAAGGCGATGCCGTTGTTCCAGTTCATCGATCGCCTGCAGGACGAAGTGGCGACGGCGATGGACCCGGAGGAGGCCGGGCCGGGCGCGGAGGTTGGAGGTGAGAGGCGAGAGGTTGGAGGTTAGGGTCGAAGGTAGGGGCACAAGGCGTTGTGCCCCTACGGCCGGGAGGCGGTCGCATCGGCGGGTGCGAGGAGGCCGAGCTTCTCCATGCGCATGCGGAGGGAGCCGGGCTGGCGCTGGAGCCTGCGGGCGATCTCGTCGGGCCCTTCGCCGGCGGCGGCGTGCTGGCGGACGAGCGCATCTTCTTCGTCGCTCCAGCGCTCGTAGGCTCGCGGATGCGCGCGGCGCACCTCGAGCTGGTACGGGCTGAAGTTGGGGCGGCGCCCGCTCTGCGCGTCGAGCGCGGCGAGCGCGGGGTCGCGCGGGACGGCACCGGGCGCCGGAGATGGCGGGTCGATCCCGTCCGGGCTAAGGGCAGCGGGCGTTGTGCCGCGGCTGTCGATCTCATGCGGCCCGTCCGGGGCGCTGTCGCGCGTGGCGCCCGGCGTTGGGTCCGTGCCGTCCGTGCGTGCTGCTCGCGCGTCCGTCGCCCGTGCCAACGCCGCGAGCAGATCGGCGCCGTAACGTGCGAGCTTCGCCGGGCCGATGCCGCTGATCCCGGCGAGATCGTCGAGCGACGCGGGACGGGCGTCGACGATCGCGCGCAGCGTGCCGTCGGAGCACACCCTGTAGGCGGGGACGTTGTCGGACTCGGCGCGCTGCCTGCGCCACGCCTTCAGGCGCTCGAACAGCGCCGCGCCGCCGCCGTCGAGCCCGGCGGCCGGCCCGACGACGCCCGTGCGCGTTGAAGGCGCCGCGCCGTCCTCCGGCGGCAGGCGTACGGGGTTTGGCCGCGTGCCCGCGATGACGTCGGCAGCGCGCCGGGTGATGTGGAGCGTCGCGCGGTCGGTGCCGACGGCGAGCAAGCCGGCGGCGACGAAGCGGCGCAGCAGCCGGCGCACCCAGCCCTCGCGGCGGTCGCGCAGCACGCCGAAGTCCCTGTGCGTCTGCCAGTCGTACTGCTCCACCTGCCGCGACGGATGGCCGATCAGGTAGCTGACGATGACGTTCGAGCCGACCGGGAACGGCAGCGCGCGCAGCGCGGCGAGCGTCGCGCGCACGGTTTCGGCGGAAGCGCCTTCGTCCGGCTCCTGCGGGCGTGCGCCCGATGCGGCGGCGCGGCAGTTGTCGCAGTGGCCGCAGCCGCCCAGCTCCTCGGCCGTGTCCTCGAAGTAGCGGAGGATGGCGTCGTGCCGGCAGGCCGACGTCTCGGTGTAGGCGACGAGCGCGCGCAGCAGTTCGCGGCGGTGCAGCGCCTGCTCGGGCGACGGCTCGCCGTCGCCCGCGATGAGGCGGAAGCGGCGCTGGATGTCAGCGTCGGAGAGCAGCAGGACGCCCGCGGCAGGTGCACCGTCGCGGCCGGCGCGGCCAACCTCCTGGTAGTAGGCCTCGACCGATTCCGGCACGCCGTGGTGCAGCACCAGGCGGATGTCGGCACGGTCGATGCCCATGCCGAAGGCGTTGGTCGCCGCGACGGCGTCGAGTGCGCCGGACTGGAACCGCTCCTGTACCGCCGTGCGCTCCTCGCCGGACATGCCGGCGTGGTAGTGCTCGGCGCGCCAGCCGGCGGCGCGCATCACCTCGGCGGCGTGCTCCGCCTGGGCGCGCGTCCCGGTGTAGACGAGCGCGCTGCCGCGGCCGGCGCGCGGCCTGCCGAGCGCGCGCCGCAACTCGGCGACGATGCGCTGCTCCTTCGCGCGGGCGCCGTTCACCTCTTCGACCGAGAGCTCCAGGTTGTTGCGGGCGAAGCCGCGGAGCACCTGGTACGCATCGGGCATGTGCAGCCGCTCGACGATCTCGCGCCGGACGGCGGGTGTGGCGGTCGCCGTGCACGCGATCAGGCGCGGAGGCCGCAGCCGCTCGACGAGCGCGCCGAGCTGCAGGTAGTCGGGCCGGAAGTCGTGCCCCCAGTGGCTGATGCAATGGGCCTCGTCGACGGCGAGGAGGGAGATGGGCAGGCGCGCGAGCACATCTTCGACGAAGCGCTCCGACGCGAGGCGCTCCGGCGCGACGTACAGCAGCTTCACGCGTCCCGCGAGCACCAGCTCGGTGCGGCGGCGGATCTCCTCCGGCGTGAGGTTGGAGGCGAGGTAGGTCGCGGGGATGTTGCGCGCGTGCAGCGACGCGACCTGGTCCGCCATCAGCGCGACGAGCGGCGTCACGACAAGCGCGACGCCCTCGAGGTCGACCGCGGGCTGCTGGAAGCACATGCTCTTGCCGCCGCCGGTCGGCGCGACGACGAGCACCTGCCCCGGCCCCCGCACGAGCGCGTCGATCGCCTCGCGCTGCCAGTCGTATAGCTCGAAGGTCACGCCGGACCCTCGCCGCCGTCCGCCGCGATGGGCGTCCACCTGCGCTTGCCGTCGGGCGTCTCGCTCATGTAGCCGAGCCCGGGGAAGGGGTAGTGCACCGCGACGACGAGCTGATGTTCGTCGATCGCGTGCTGGACGACGGACTTCTTCGTCTCCATCGACTGCAGCGGGAAGACGTCGAACGACGACACCCATGCGGTGCGTTCGAGCTGCACCGGGTGCTGCACCATGTCGCCGATGTAGATGGCGCGCTCGCGGCCGGACGCGAGCAGCACGCTGGCGTGGTCCTGCGTGTGGCCCGGCGTCTCGATCACCGTGACCTCGTCCGTGACGCGCGTCTCGCCGTCGATCAGATCGAGCCGGCCGGCCGCCTCGAGCGGGAGGATGTTCTCCGGCAGGTAGGTGGCGCGCGTGCGCTCGTTCGGATGCGTCGCTGCTTTCCACTCGCCGCGCTGGATCAGGTAACGGGCGCGGGGGAACGTCGGCACGTAGGCGCCAGCGGCGTCCTTGCGCGTGTTCCAGCCGCAGTGGTCGGCGTGCAGGTGGGTGTTGATCACGATGTCGACGTCTTCGGGCGAGACGCCGGCGGCGCGCAGCTCGTCGAGCAGCGTGCCTTCGCTCAACGGCGACGCCTGCGCGCGCGGGCGCTCCTTGTCGCCGACGCCGGTCTCGATGAGGATCGTCTTGCCCTGGGAGCGCAGCAGCAGCGAGTTGAGCGCGAGGCCCATCTGGTGGCGTTCGTTGAGCGCGATGCCGAGGCGCTCCCACATCACGCGCGGGACGACGCCGAAGACGGCGCCGGCGTCCTGGTAGTAGGTGCCGTCGCTGAGGACCAGGAGGTCGAGCGAGCCGAGCCGATGGCGAGCGGGCATGGGCGGCGTGGTCCTTCACCAGAACGTCTGTGCGGGTACGATACGCGGGATGGGGGCCTGCGTCAACCGGGCGGCGAGGGAGGAAACTGGCGCCCGGAAGCTGGAAGCCAGGCTGGGCGACCACGACATCGATAGCGCGGTGTCCGCGCCACCTGCACTGTGTCGTGTCCTCGCCGTTAACCTTCGCCGGCGTTGGGGCGTTCTCACAAGGGCAGGGCTGGACGCGGAGGCGGCGTGATGCGACGGGTACTGACGATGATGGCGGCCGTGGCCGTCGCGATGCTGTCGGCGTCCCCGGCCGCGGGCGGCGCGCACGCGCAGACGCCGGGCGGCTGGCGACAGCAGCTCGTGGTGCCATCCGGCGACCTGTACGCCGCGGTGTTCGTCACGCCGGATGTCGCGTGGGCGGTCGGGCCGGGTGGCATCTTCCGCTCGTCCGACGGCGGGCGATCGTGGTCGGTGGCGTACATCGGCGGCGATTCGCCAGGGTGGCTTTTGGCGGTGGCGGCGGCGCCGGACGGCCTGCACGGGTGGGCCGTCGGCGGGCTTGGCCTCATCGTTTCGACCACGGACGGCGGCAAGACGTGGACACGGCAGGCCTCCGGCACCCAGGTGAACCTCGACACCGTGGCGGCGGTCGGCAACGCCAGGGGCGTCGACATCGGCTTCAGCGATGTCGTCAGCGTGGGGCCGAAGCCCCACGTCATCCTGCGCACGAGCGATAGCGGCG
>JAKAMA010000037.1 GCA_021813085.1 Chloroflexota bacterium
CCGCTGCCGATCGTCAACATGCCGGAAGAGGCCTGGGACCGCACGCTGGCGGTAAATCTCAAGAGCGTCTTCCTCTGCTCGAAGGCGGCGGCAAACCAGTTCATCAAGCAGGGCGGCGGCGGGCGGATCGTCAGCGTCGCGTCACAGGCGGGGAAGACGGGCTATCCGATGCTGACGCCGTACTGCGCGTCGAAGGCGGGCATCATCCTCTTCACGCAGGCCTTCGCGAAGGAGGTGGCGGCGCACAAGATCAACGTGAACTGCGTCTGCCCGGGCACGATCGATACGCCGCTGCTGCGCGGGGGCATCGAGACGGCGAGCGGCGGCGCGGTCACGTTCGAGCAGGTCGCGGGCACGCTGCTGCCGGCGATCCCGCTCGGACGCGTCGGCTACCCGGCGGACGTCGCGAAGCTGATCACGTTCCTCGCGAGCGACGAGGCGGACTACATGACCGGCCAGGCGATCAACATCTCGGGCGGGCAGGAGATGCACTGAGGCAGGAGGGTGGAGGCCGGAGATCGGAGGTCGGAGGCCGTCCTACCCGCTACCCTGCACATGTGGAGATCCGCACGCTGGCCGCAATCGTCGCCGGGAAGGCCGCGGGCGTCGCGAGCCGCGTGCTTGGGCGCGGCGGCGGGACGGCGGTCGCCGGGCTCGTGGCCGAGCGCATCGACCCGGGGTTCGTGCGGCGGCTGGGCGCGCAGGCGGGCCACGGCGCCATCGCGGTCACGGGTACGAACGGCAAGACGACGACCGCGCTGATGCTGAGCCGCATCGCCCGCGAGGCGGGGCTCGCGCCGTTGCACAATCGCAGCGGCTCGAACCTGATGCGCGGCGTCGCGGCGCTCTTCGTGCAGGAGGCCTCGCTCGGCGGGCGCATCGCCGATGCGGCGCGGCGGCTGGCGATCCTCGAAGTGGACGAGGCGACGCTGCCGCTGATCGTGCCGGCCGTGCGGCCGCGCGTCGTCGTCTTCACCAACCTCTTCCGTGACCAGCTCGACCGCTACGGGGAGGTCGATGCCGTCGCGCAGGCGTGGGCGCGCGCGCTCGACGACGAGCCGGCGGACATGACGCTCGTGTTGAACGCCGACGACCCCGGCGTCGCGCACCTGGGCGCCGGCGCGCGAGGCCGCGTGCTGTACTACGGCGTCGATGATACGGGCGCGGCTGTCGCCGGCGACGAGCACGCGTCGGACTTCCGCACCTGCCTGCGCTGCGGCGCCGAGCTGGCGTACGACGCGACGTTCTACGGGCACATCGGCCACTGGCGCTGCGACGCGTGCGGCAACCGGCGGCCGGCGCCGGACGTGCGCATCACGCGCGTCGAGCAAGGCGAGGACGCGACGGCGTTGCGCATCGTATCGCCGGCCGGCGAGCTACGCGTCACGCTGCCGCTCGCCGGGCTGTACAACGCCTACAACGCGCTCGCTGCGTCGGCGGGCGCCATCGCGCTCGGGCTGAGCGCGGATGCGATCGTCGCGGCGCTCGACGGGTTCAGCGCGGCGTTCGGGCGGCAGGAGCGGTTCCGCGTCGACGGCCACGAGGTGTGGGTGCTGCTCGGGAAGAACCCGACGGGGCTGAACCAGGTGCTGCGCGCCATCGCCGCGCGCGAGGGGCGCAAGCGGCTCCTCTTCTTCCTGAACGACGGCATCGCCGATGGGCGCGACGTCTCGTGGATCTGGGACGCCGACTACGAACTGGCGCAGCCGCAGGCGGAGTGGGTGCTCGCGGCGGGCACGCGGGCCGAGGACCTCGCGCTGCGGCTGAAGTACGCCGGGTTCGGCGGCGACGTCCCGGTCGAGCACGACGCGCGCGCGGCGCTGCGGCGGGCGATCGCCGAGACGCCGCCGGCCGGCACGCTATACGTCGTGCCGACGTACACGGCGATGCTCGAGGTGCGCGAGCTGCTGGCGCGGCGCGACGGCAGCGCGCGCCACTTCTGGGAGGACGCGTGAGCGCGCCGGCCCTGCGCGTGGCGCACCTCTATCCACGGCTGATGAACATCTACGGCGACCGCGGCAACATCATGTGCCTGCGGCGCCGCTGCGAAGCGCGTGGCATCGGCTTTGAGCTGACGGATCTCAGCACGGGCGATCGCCTCGACCCGGCGGCGTTCGACCTGATCTTCGCCGGTGGCGCGCAGGACCGCGAACAGCGCGGCGTCGCCGAGGACCTGCTGGCGACGAAGGCCGCGGCGGTCCGCGAGGCGGTGGAACGCGACGTCGTCCTGCTCGCCGTGTGCGGCGCCTATCAGCTCTTCGGGCGGTCCTACCGCGAGTCCACGGGCGTCGAGCTGCCGGGCGCCGGCATCTTCGACCTGCGGACGGAACACCCCGGCCCGGGCGCAAAGCGCTGCATCGGCAACATCGTCGCGGAGTGGGGCGCGCCCGACGGCACGACGCGGACGATCGTCGGCTTCGAGAATCACGGCGGCCGGACGCGGCTGGGGCCGGGGGCGCGGCCGCTCGCGCGCGTGCGGCGCGGCTTCGGGAACAACGGCGAGGACGGGACGGAAGGCGCCGTCTACCGCAACGCGATCGGCACGTACATCCACGGTTCCCTGCTGCCAAAGAACCCGGCGCTGGCCGACCACCTCATCGCCACCGCGCTGCGGCGCCGGCACGGCGAGGTCGCGCTGGCGCCCATCGACGACCGGGCGGAGCTGCGGGCGCACGAAGCCGCGCTGCGGCTACGGTAGGGCGATGTCGCCCCCGGGGCGCAAGGCGTTGCGCCCCTACGAGGGCCGACGGTGTGCGCGCGCGCGGGCGGCACCGATACTGAACCGTGGGCCGCGGCGGCCGTGCGGCCCGTCCGGGTTGCCCACGGGGGGCATCCGGCGTATCGTCGGTAGCCACGCGAGGAGCGGATGAAGATCCTGCCGTTCGGGGGGATGCGCGCGTCCGGCGCCTGTCCGCGCTGCGGCGCCACACATAAGGTGCGGCAGCAGTGCGCGGCCAGCACGACGCCGTCGGCGCCCGTGCCGGCGACGTCCGCCGTTGCGCCGGCGCCTCGCGCGACGGAGCCGGGTCTTACGGCGCCAGTAACCTACATTGCCGCGGGGGCCGCCACGTCGGGCGCGCAAGCGGCGCCCGGAGGCGCGGGCCGCACAAGCGCACGACAGCCGACGCACGCAGCCGCACCGCAGCCGCCGATGGTGTGGCCGGCGCGGCGCCGGCCGCGCGTCAGCGCCGTCGGGCGCGCGCTGCGCTGCACGGCCGCGAGCGCGGCGACGGTGGTGCTGGTCTCGTGCGTGGCCGTCATCGGCGCGCGCATCGCCGAGCTGACGCACGCCGACCAGGACACCGGTGCGGCGATCATCACGATCGCCGTATCGGTCGGCATCGGGCTCGTCTTCGGCATGGGACTGATGTACGTGTCGGCGCGGACGTACGCGAAGGTCGTCTTCGCGGCGCTGTCGCTGTTCCTGGTGACGGCGGGCTGTCTGCTGATGACGCTGGCGCCCGTGGTGCGCCAGGCGAGCACGGCCGGATTGGCCCCGCAGGCGTTCGCGGTGCTGCTCTGGTTCGGCGCGCTGAGCCTCGCCTGCGGTGTGGTGCTGGGTCTCGCCTGCCTGCGCTGGACGGCAGAGCGGACGGCGCGGCGGCGGCTGGCGCGCTGGGCGCGGCTCGCCGGCTCCGCGTATGGGGTTCTGCTCGGCATCTCGGGCCTGTTCGGCGTCTTCGCGCTGCTCTTCGCGGGCGCCGGCGGCGCGAGCGGGACGAACACGGTCGAGCGCGCGCTCAGCATCACGGCGGTGGCGATGTGGTCGCTGGTGCCGGGGCTGATCCTGACCTACCAGGGCATCTCCGCGTCGATGGGCGAGGGGTCGTCGCCGTTCCACATCCCGCGCGCCGCCTGGGTGGCCGCCGCGTTCGGCGCCGTGCTGGGGCTGGGCTGGTTCATCACGACGCGCGACGTGCCGGTCGCCGCGCCGATGCCCCCGCTCCACGTGCTCGCGGCGGCGCTGCCCGGCATCGCGCTGGTGGCGATGGCGGCGCGCGGGAGCGTGCTGCGCGGCGCGCCCGTGCGCTGGCTCACGTGGCGGCAGGTGTTGCTCGCGGCCGCGATCAGCATGACGGTCGGCGTCACGCTGGCGATGTACGTCGAATCGCTGGGCAGCTTCCTGGGCGTCGTGCTGCTGCTCGTACACAACGGCGCCTTCGCCAGCGTGCAGGACAGCGACGGCTTCTTCCGCACGGTGCAGGACTCGCGCTTCATCCTGACGCACAACGAGCAGTTCTTCGCGAACCTGATCACGGCGTCGCTGCTGGCGCCGCTGATCGAAGAGCTGGGCAAGGGGCTCGGCGTGCGCTTCCTGCTGCGGCGCGACACGACGCGCTCCCAGGCGTTCGTGCTCGGGGCGGCGGCGGGCGCCGGCTTCGGCTTCCTGGAGGCGATGCTGTACGGCGTGGCGGGCGTCCAGCAGGGCGGACCCGGGGGCTGGGCCGCGATCATGCTGGTGCGCGGCGGCAGCACCTCGCTGCACGTCGTCAACACGGGACTCGTCGGGCTGGCCTGGTGGTACGGCGTCAACGGCAGGCGGCCGCGGACGGGCTGGCTGCTCTTCGCGCTCGCCGTCTTCAACCACGCGGCGTGGAACGGCTTCGCGACGGCGATCGACTCGCGCATCCTCGGGCTGGATACACTGAGCGGCCACGCGCTCGAGGTGGTGGCGTACGTGGTGGTCGGCGTGGTGTCGGTAGCGTTCGTGGCGGCGGTGCCGTTGATCGCGCGGCGCCTGCGGCGGGCCGACGCTGTGCCGCCCGTCAGCGGGCCACTGGCGTCGATGGCGCCGTGGCTCGGGTGACATGCAGGCGCAACGCGATGGGGCTCCGCCAGAGGGTGCAGGGTAGAGCGTGGAGCACGTGCGGGCGCAGGACGGCGGGTGATGGCGGACGCGGCGGCTGGGATCGCGGACGGGAGATAAAGAACGAACGGAGTGCGGCATTACTGCCGCGCCCCGCTCGTTCGTCGAAGGCCCCGCCTCCTTCGACACCCATATAACGGGCGGCGGGACACATCCGTTACGGCTCCTTGACAACGGGCGGGATCGCTTGCGCGGCGCGCCGCGAACCCGCCCGTGGCCCGGCGGCCATGGTCCCCACGCCTTGCAGCCCTGCCAGCCCGCGAGCCCGTGCCCAAGCCGGCGGCCCTGTTATCATGCCCTCACGAAGCAGCGTCAGCGGCAGGAAGGCACATGCAGCTCCGACGGGTAGCCATCACGGGGATCGGCGCGGTGACGCCGCTCGGCAACGACGCCGAGGCGTTCTGGCGCGGCCTGCTGGCCGGCCGGAGCGGCATTGGGCCGATCACGCACTTCGACGCCTCGAAGCACTCGGTACGGGTGGCGGGCGAGGTCAAGGGCTTCGACCCCGCGGAGGTAATGGACCACCGGGCGGCGCGGCGCTCCGGGCGCTTCGCGCAGCTCGCGGTGCTGGCCGCGAAGGAGGCGCTCGTCTCGGCCAAGATCGAGCTGAGCGAGGACACGGCGCGCGAGATGGGCGTGATCATGGCCAGCACGGGCGGCGTGTTCGAGATGGGCCGCCAGCAGACGATCATCGACGAGCGCGGGCCCGGGCGGGTCGACCCGCTGATCATCCCGCGCTGGGGGCCGCACATGGCGGCGGGGCGCGTCGGCCGGCAGCTCGGGCTGCGCGGGCCGAGCACGTCAGTGAACAGCGCCTGCGCGTCGGCGACGGACGCGCTCGGACACGCCTTCAACATGATCCGCGCGGGCTCGGCGGACATCCTGCTCGCGGGCGGCACGGAGGCGATCATCAACCCCGTGGCCGTCGCGACGATGGCGCTGATGGGCGCGCTCTCGAAGGACTACAACGACACGCCGGAGCGGGCGTCGCGGCCGTTCGACGCGACGCGCGACGGCTTCGTGCTGGGCGAGGGCGCCGGCGTGCTCGTGCTCGAGTCGGAGGAGCACGCGAAGGGACGCGGCGCGGCGATCCTCGCCGAGTACCTGGGGCAGGGCTGGTCGTTCGACGCGGTCGACGACGCCGCGCCGGATGTCGAGGGGCAGTCGCTGGCGATGATCCGCGCGCTCAAGTCGGCGGGCATCACGGGCGCGGACGTGTCGTGGCTGAACGCCCACGGCACCGGCACGCCATTCAACGACAAGACCGAGACCGCGGCGATCAAGCGCGCGTTCGGCAAGGAGGCGGCGTACCGCGTGCCGGTGAGCAGCATCAAGTCGATGACGGGGCACTCGGCGGCGGCGGCGGGCGGCATCGAGGCGGTGGCGTCGGTGCTGGCGATGCGGGACAACATGATCCCGCCGACGATCAACTACGAGTTCCCGGATCCGGAGTGCGACCTGGACTACGTGCCGAACGCGGCGCGCGCGGCGCGGGTAGACGTCGTGCTGAGCAACAGCTTCGGCATGGGCGGCCAGAACGCCACGCTCATCTTCCGCCGGTGGGTGGATTAGGCTAGGTCCATGCGGGCCTGACCAGAGAACTTTCGCCGGCTGATCTTTCTCCAGAACTCCGTCCCCCGCTTGTGCTTGCTCGCGAACACGAGATGGTAAATCGTCGACTGGACTGAATTGGCGATGCGCACATCGTCGTTGAAGTCATCGTAACCGAGTGACGCCTGCTTCAGCGAGAACGCAACTTCGCTGAGGCGCGGCCGGTCGGCAGTCATTGACTTCAACCTGGCGATAGTCCCATCTCTGCTTCGTACTCCTCCGCTGCCATCCTGAGCAGCTTGGGGGCAATGGTTTCGCCCCCAAAGCTGCCAGCGTTCATCAGGCGAAATGCCTCAAGGGCCCAAATTGCCGCACGGAGCGATCGAAAGTCCGTGCACCCTGCCCGATAGGCACCGCGGTCTTCCTCCTGCAGAAACCGCTGACCGTATTCCCGCGCTTCAACGCCTGCCTCCAGTTCCCTTTCGGGGATAGTTACGCCGCCAAACCCGTCACTCGGAGCCGCAGGCCGATAGCCCAACGATGCCATTCCTCGATAAGCCTCTGCTATCCTTTCCCATTTCTCTTGGCTCGCCATTGTTCCAGCCTCCGTGTTTCAATTTGGTCACTCCCTCGATGTTCCTTCGATGATAGACCTGCCCGGTCCGGCAAACAGATCGATGTAGACGCGTCGTGGCCACTTGACCTTCATTCCAGTGGTGAAGATCTCGATGTACCGGCGGACGTAGAATAGCTTCTCCTCAGTCCACCGTCCGACTTCGCGCACAGCAAGCCCGTCCGAGCCGAGTGTCGCCACTTAGCGTGCCACCCGCCGCGGCAGCTCCTCCCAGACCGCGCCCTCGAGCAGTCGCCCGGCCGCCTTCTTCCCGCGCCGCACACCGGCCTCGTCGTGCGCGCCCCACTGCTTGAAGAAGAAGGCGACGCCCGCCGCGAGGCATTGGTCGCGGACGGATGTCGCCCAGTCGGCGCGCATCGGCCTTGCGCCGGGGCCTGACTCGCCACCGACGATCACCCAGTCGATGCCCCGGAGGTCCAGGCGCAGCGGGCCGAGGAGCGGCTCCACGGACAGGAAGCGGATCGCCGCCGGAATGGCACGCAGGTCGTCGACGCGGCGCGCCCAGCGCTGGTTCTCCACGGACACGCCCATCCACACGTTGTCCGGCCAGTCGAGCTGCGGCGCCAGCGTGCGCAGCCGCGCGCTACGCTTCGTCAGCACCTGGAACTGGTGCCAGTGCGCCCGGCGCATCGTCGCGAACACGGACTGGATGAATGCGCGCGGCACCGCGTCGTGGAAGAGGTCGCCCATGCTGTTCACGAAGATCATCTTTGGCTGCTTCCACGTCAGCGGCAGCTCAAGCCGCTCCGGCCGCAGCATCAGGTCGAAGCCGTGCTCGTACGGGTGGCCCGGCACGCCGCGGAACCGCTCGGCGAAGGTCTCCGCATAGCAGTGAGCGCAGCCGGGCGAGACCTTGTCGCAGCCGGTGACGGGGTTCCACGTCGCCTCGGTCCATTCGATGTTCGATGTCGCGGCCATGTGTTCCTCCTCCCAACCATACGGTCCGTCCGGGACGGGCCACGGCTCGCTGGTGATGATATCATGGTAGAACATCCGTACGGCCCACCCGAGCTCCAGCCGGCGTGTGGTACGATCTTCTCGATGCTGCGCGGAGTCGGGTACCGGCAGGCGGCGGTCGCCGTGGTGTTTACCAGCCTCTGGTTCGTCTTGGGGTTCCTGTTGATCCGGTCGCCCGTGCCGGGTGCGCTCCATATCCAGTTCAAGCTGCTGACGGCGTGGCTCCTTCTCTTCTTCGCCATGCTCGCCATCGATGGCATCATCCTGATGCTGGCGTCGGTCAACGGCGCCTTCCCGCGCACCCAACGACCGCGGCGCACCGCCGGGCGCCCCACCAGTGCACTGCCCGGCGTGGCGCAGGCCACGGGCCGCCGCACCGCCGGGCGCGCCGACCCGCAGCGGGGGCGCTGACCCGCATCCATGCCGGTCACCCGCGTCGATGACGTCGACCTCTGGTACGAGCTGAGCGAGCCCGGACGGGGCGTCCGCCCGGCGGCGGGCGGCGATGCCCAGACGGGCCTGCCGGCGCCGCTGCTCGTGCTGACGCACGGCTTCGCCGGCCCGCACTGGCCGCCGGTGATCGACGAGTTCCGCGCGCGCTTCCGTCTGCTGTGGTACCACGTCCGCGGGCACGGACGGTCGTCGGTGCCCGACGACCCGGCGGCGTACAGCCTGCCGCGCTTCGCGGCGGACCTGGCGGCGCTGCTCGACGCGCTCGGTATCGAGCGCGCGCACATCGGCGGCGTATCGATGGGCGGCATGGTCAGCGCGCAGTTCGCGTGCGACTATCCGGAGCGGCTGCGGTCGCTGCTGCTGTGCGACACGACCTGCGGCAACCCAGACGGGCCGTATGGCCCAGACGGGCCGTCCGGCGGCGCCGGCAACGACGCGGCGCGCGCGGCCGAAGCGAGTTTGCGCGATGCCTTCGACCGGATGGCGCTCGTCGCCGAGAAGTACGGGCTGGCGGAGCTGGTCGAGCGCGAGAACCGCTACCGGCGCGAGCAGGACCTCTACGCGCGTACGCGGCGCGCGTCGATGGAGGAGCAGGACGCCGAGAACGCGCGCAAGGTCGCCGACATGACGGCCGCGGGCTACGTGCGCGTCGCGCGGGCGCTGATCGCGCGGCCGGACCTGGTGCCGCGCCTGCCGTCGATCACGGCGCCGGCGCTGGTCTCGTGCGGGGAGTGGGACCTCTTCTATCCATGCGCGCTGCGCGATGCGTCGCTCGTCCCGAACGCGCGCATGGCGACGGTGCGCGGGGCAGCGCACGCGACGCCGGACTACCAGCCGCAGCTCTGGAAGCAGGCGGTCTTCGATTTCATCGACGACGTCGAGGCAGGCCGCGATGTGCGGGGCAAGCGGGAGTACCAGATGAGTTCATAGTGAATAGTTCATAGTTGATAGTGGGGCGGCCCCACTATTCACTATGAACTAGGAACTATTCACTCACCGGCTTTCCGTAGCGCTTGCGCAGCTCGGTCTTGAGCACCTTGCCCATGGGGTTGCGGGGCAGCTCGCCGACGAAGGCGAAGTAGGTCGGCGCCTTGTAGCTGGCCAGGCGGGCCTTCGTGTACTCGATCAGCTCCCGCGGCTCGATCGTCTGGCCCGGCTTCGGCACGACCACGGCCTTGATCACCTCGCCCCAGTCCGGGTCGGGTACGCCAATCACGGCCGACTCTTCGACCTTGGGGTGCTCGTCGAGCGTCGCCTCGATCTCCCCCGAGGAGATGTTCTCGCCGCCGCGGATGATCAGGTCCTTCTTCCGGCCAGTGATGAAGAGGTAGCCCTCATCGTCCATGTAGCCGACGTCGCCGGTGTGCAGCCAGCCATCGTGGATGGCGGCGGCCGTGGCTTCGGCCTGCTTGTAGTATTCGCTCATGATGCGTGCGCCCTGGACGCAGATCTCGCCCTCCTCGCCGGCGCCGAGGACCTTCCCCTGGTCGTCCATGATGGCGATGGCGATATCGTCCATCGCGCGGCCGACGGAACGCAGGCGATGCAGCTTCTTCTCGCGCTCGGGCCCCGGCTCCTTCGGGATCTGGTGGTCCTCCGGGCCGAGGTAGGTCATGGTGGATGTGCTCTCGGTCTGGCCGTAGGCGTTCATCAGCCCGCAATCGAAGACGTCGACGGCGCGGCTCACCACCTCGTACGGCATCGGCGCGGCGCCGTAGGTGATGAGCTTGAGCGAGCTGAGGTCGTACGTGTCGAAGTCCGGGTGCTCCATGATGCGCTTGAGCATCGTCGGCACGACGAAGCTGTGGGTGACGCGCTCATGCTGTACGGCTTCGAGCCAGAGCTTCGGGTCGAACTGCGGCAGGATGACGAGCGTGCGCCCGCCCCAGACCGACGACATGATCGGCGTCACGCCGGCGACGTGGAAGATCGGCACCGAGAGCAGCGTGACGTCGGGCTCCACGCTGGGGTCGGCCGGGCTCATGGTGTTCGTGACGTAGACGGAGAGGTTGAGGTAGCTCAGCGCGACGCCCTTCGGCAGCGCCGTCGTGCCGGATGTGTAGATCAGCGCGGTCGGGCGGCTCTCGTCGACCTCGACGAAGGGCTCGTCCGGGCTCGACTGTTCGAGGATGTCCGGATAGTAGCCCATGCCCTCGGCGCGCACGTCGTAGCAGGCGAAGTGGTCGACGTGCGCGATCTCGGGCCGCAGCGCCGCGACGAGGTCGAGGTAGCGCTGGCCGGCGAAGAGCACGTGGATGTCCGACGTGCTGATCATGTACGTCAGCTCCTCGTGCTTTGCGCGGTAGTTCAACGGGACGAACGTGGCGCCAATCTTTGCCGCGGCGTAGTAGGTCTCGATGTACTCGATGCCGTTCACGGACATGGCGCCGACGGGCCGCTCGGGCCCGGCGCCGACGCTCTGCAGCCAGTTCGCCAGCCGGTTCACGTGGTCCGCCATCTCCGCGAAGGTGACGCGCTTGTCGCCGCACACGAGGGCCGTGCGGTCGGGCACCACCATGGAACTGATCTGCAGGAACTCGGCCGTGTTCATCGGCTACCTCGGGAGATCGCGGCGGGGCGCGGCAGGCAGCCCAATCTAGCCGATCGCGGCAGATACGGGCAATGGCGCGCGGACGGGGAGCCGGCCCTGCACGGCCCGCCTCGGACGCCGTGCGGGCGGGCGCGTGGCCGCGTACGCTGCCTGCATGCTCAGCGCGCTGATCTTTGCGCTCTCGCGCAGCGGCACCGCCGAGCGCATCGCGACCTCTGTGCCGGGCTTCCGCAGCTTCTCGCGGCGGTTCGTCGCGGGCCAACGCCAGACGGATGCGCTCGACGCTGTGGCGCGGCTCAACGCCCAGGGCTTCGAGGCCACCGTCTCGTTCCTGGGCGAAGCGGTGACCAGCGAGCGCGAGGTGCGCGCCGCGGTCGCCGAATTCACGTCGTTCGCGGCGGCGGCACAGGCTCGCGGCCTGCGCAGCGGCATCTCGATCAAGCTGACCGAGCTGGGGCTGGCGTTCGACCGCGCGCTGGCGGAGCGGTCGCTGGACGAGCTGTTACGCGCGTTACCCGGCACCTTCGTGCGCATCGACATGGAGGACGCACGCTACACCGAGGCGACGCTCGACATCTTCCGGCGGGCGCGGGAGCGACATACGGACGTCGGCGTCGTCATCCAGGCGTACCTGCGGCGGAGCGCGGCGGACATCGACGCTCTCGCGCGCGAGGGGGCGCCGGTACGGCTGGTCAAGGGCGCCTATCGCGAAGCGGAGACCGTGGCGTTTGCGTCGAAGCGCGAGGTGGACGAGAGCTTCACGCGACTCGCCGACGCGTACTTCGCGGCGATGGCGCCGGGCGGGCACCTGGCCGTGGCCACGCACGACGGGCGCATGGTGCGGGCGGCGCTGCGCTCCGCGCGGCGGCACGGCGTCGCGCGGGAGCGGTACGAGTTCCAGATGCTGTACGGCATCCGCCCGGAACTCCAGCGTTCGCTGAGGACACGCGGCTACGGCGTCCGCATCTACATCCCGTACGGCACGCACTGGTATCCGTACCTGATGCGGCGGCTGGCGGAACGGCCGGCGAACCTCTGGTTCTTCCTGCGAAACGCGCTCCG
>JAKAMA010000376.1 GCA_021813085.1 Chloroflexota bacterium
GCGCTTCTCGCCGCGGGCGGCGTGGCGCGTCCGCGAGTCACGCTGGCACCCCACGCAGGTGCTCGAAGACGAGGACGGCGGCGGCTGTATCATGACGCTCAGCGTCGCGAGCCTGATGGAGGTCGGCCGCTGGGTGCGGAGCTGGGGCGACGAGGTGGAAGTGCTGGCGGCCGCCGAGCTGCGCGACGAGCTGCGGCGCGAGGCGGTGCGCCTGGCACGCGCCTACGCGCGGCCGCCCAGGCTGCCGGCCCGACGCCGCGCACCCGCGAGCCCGGCGGCGCGCGGCGGTTCGGTCGCCTGAGCCGTTAGGGCGCGGCGGCCTCCGCCGCGTGCTCCTCGATGACGGCATCGTAGAGCGCGACCACGGGTGGGCCTTCGAGCACCCCCATCAGCGATGGGCCCTGCCGGTGACCGGCGACGAACGACTCGCTCTTCGTCCAGGCGATGAACGCATCGCGGTCCGTCCAGGTGCTGTGGCTGATGTAGTCGCCCGGCTGGTCGCCCCGGAGCAGCGCGAAGCGCACGAACCCCGGCACGCCCTGCAGGTACGACGTGCGCTCCCGCCACGTCTGCTCGAACTGCGCTTCCTTCCCGGCCGCGACCTTGAAGTGGTTCATGGCGATGAACATCCGGCTCCGCCTCCGTCGTGTGGCTCACGTCGCGTCATCGTAGCAGCAGTAGGGGCGGCCCCATGTGGCCGCCCGGTTCTCACTCCGCCTCCGTCGTGTGGCTCACGTCGCGTCATCGTAGCAGTTCCGCATGCCGCGGCCACGTCGTCCCCGAACGAACCTGATACCACCTCGGACGATGGGCGGCTCGAGGATGCGGCACCATCTGCCCTCCCGCAAGAGCTGGAGCGCAGCCGCCCCCGGCTGCGCCGTGCGCCTGTAGCTCGCCTCCCGTCATCAGCCCGCGCGAGGTCGCGCGCCCGCGCCATGGCGCACTGCGAGATCCGCCGCCCTTCGCCTACGATCGCCCGATGCAGCGCCCGCACCGCAGCGCCATGGACATCCCCCGCGCGGCCGCACGCCGTCCTCCGCCGCGATTGATTGTCCCCCGCCAGGACAATCAAGTTCAATCAAACGCGGGCAGACACGCTGATTCAGGCCCCGCCATCGCCACGCCGCCGCGGATTCGCTTCCCTGGGGTCGAAGAACACACCCGGAAACTCAAGATCCAATCAGACGGCAGCACGCAACCCGCCGCGACGGAGCCCCGCGCCCCGCCCTCCGCCCTCCGCCACCCGCTGCCTGACCCTGGGAGAAACGAAACGGCCGCGCCTTACGGTGCGGCCGTCCCGGGCGGGGCGTTCGGAGACGCAGCGCTATTTCGGGAAGCTCTGCGTGATCGTGATGCCGGCCGGGCCAAGGATCACGATGAACAACGTCGGGAAGATGAACAGGACGAGCGGGAAGAGCATCTTCACCGGCGCCTTGTACGCGGCTTCCTCCGCGCGCTGGCGGCGCCGCACGCGAAGCTGGTCCGCCTGCACGCGCAGCACGGCGCCGATCGACGACCCCATCGACTCCGCCTGGATGACGGCGTTCGTGAACTGCACGAGGTCCGGCACGGCCGTGCGCTCGCCCAGCTCCTTCAGCGCATCGCGCCGCGACTTGCCGAGGGCGATGTCACGCAGCGCGCGCGCCAGCTCCTGCGCGAACGGGCCCTCGACCTTCTCCGCCACGCGCGACAGCGCGGCATCGAGTCCGAGACCGGCTTCGACGCACGTCGTGATCAGGTCAAAGGCGTCGGGCAGCTTCTTGATGATCGCCGCCTGCCGCTGCTTCGCGCGCGAGCCGACGATCCAGAACGGCAGGTAGAGGCCGATCAGGGAGATGAGCGCCACGATCCCAATCGTCTTGATGGAGAACGCCGTCCCCGATGCGACGAGGATGAGGATGCCGAAGCCGCTCGATGCCGCGGTCGAGACGAAGACCATCGTCAGGAAGCCGTTCATCGTCATCGGCTCGCCGGCGATGACCAGCTTGCGCTCGACGCCGCTCAGCACGGACTTGGGGAGCAGGCTCCCGAAGGCGCGCACGCCGCCCTGCAGGAGCGGAGCGAACACGCGCGCCTGCAGCGAGTGCGACTCGAGCGGCGGCTCGTCGGGCATGGGGCCGCGCTTCAGCGCCTCGAGCCGCTGCCGCGCGAGCGCGCTTCCTGGGCCCGTTGCGGCTAGGCCGAGCACGAAGAACAGGACGGTGGCGGCGATCAGGCCGGCAGCGAGCAGGGCGAGCGGGTCCATGGGCATGCGCTACACCTCGATCTTCAGGATGCGCTGGATGACGAGCACGCCGATCACCTCGAGGACGACCGCGAGGCCGATCAGGATCTTGCCCATCGTCGTGGTGAACAGCGGGTTGATATAGCCCGGACTCAAGATCTGGAAGAGCACACCGATGCCAATCGGCAGCAGGCCGATGACGATGCCCGTCAGCTTCTGTTGCGACGTCAGCGTCCGGATCTCGCCACGGATGCGGATGCGGTCGCGCATCGTCTCGGCGACCGTGTCCAGGATTTCGCCGAGGTTGCCGCCGACGGTCCGCTGGACCAGGATGGCCGTGACCACGATGTCGAGGTCGTAGCTGCCGGAGCGCTCGCTCAGCGCGAGTAGCGATTCCTCGGCGCTGGAGCCGACGTTCATCTCGTGGATCGTCCGGCCGAGCTCCGTGGCGATCGGGTGCTCGAGCTGGTCGGCCGCGCTGCTCAGCGCCTGCAGAAGCCCAAAGCCGGCCTTCAGG
>JAKAMA010000377.1 GCA_021813085.1 Chloroflexota bacterium
AGCATCTCCAGGCCGATGACGGCGAGCGCAACGGCGAACACCTGGCGGACGCGCGCGTTCGACATGCGCTCCATGAGCATCGTGCCGATGAAGGCGCCGAGGAGCACGGAGGACGCGACCGGCACGACGACCCACGGGAGGACGAGGCCGCGGCGGAGGTAGACGCCGGCCGCCGTCGCGGCTGTGACGCCGATCATGAAGTTGCTGGTCGCCGTCGAGACTTTCGACGGGACCTTCATGGCGACCTCGTGCGCCAGCACTTTCAGGACGCCCGCGCCGATCCCCAGCAGGCCTGAGATGATGCCCGCCAGGAACATGATGCCCATCGACGCGGGGATGCCGGTCACCTGATAATCGACCTGGCGGCCCATGCGCTTGTCGAAGTAGGAGCTGTTCAGCCGGAGCTTTTTCGCGAGCGGGTCGTTGTGGACGCCTTCGGGTAGCTCCTCGCCGATCTTGCCGAAGATCGGGACGAGCGAGGCAAGCAGCACGACACCGAACACGATCGAGAGCACCTGGGCGTTGGCGATCGGTGCCAGGACCGCGGCACCGACGATCGCTCCCGCGGCCGTCTCGAGCTCGAGAAACATGGCGATGCGGACATTGGTGATATGGTCGCGCACGTAGACCGAACCGGCGCCGCTTGATGTGGCGATGACGGAGATGATGCTCGCACCGATCGCGTCCTGGATGGGCATGCCAAGGAAGATGGTGAGGACGGGCACGATGATGATGCCGCCGCCGAGCCCGCTGATCGAACCGACGACGCCGCCGGCGAGCGACGCCACGGCGACCTTGAGGATGAAGACGATGGCAGAAGCGTCGGCTCCCATGTCCCTCCCGCGCACCCCTGCCCGGCTCCGCGACGCGCCGCGTGCCACGGCGCGCGGGCGTGCGCGGCGGTGCGCACTACAACAGCGGATCTCTGCGCGCGATCACCTTATCGGACGCCGGAGCCCCGGCAAAGCGAAGCGCTCGCCCGCGGGAAGTCGAGCTTCTTGACTGAGAACGTCATCATCTACCAGCGCGCGGCGGAACGCCCGCTCAGACGTCCTGGCGGTTCTCGAGGGCGCGCGAGAGCGTGACATCGTCGGCGTATTCGAGGTCGGAGCCCATCGGCAGGCCGCGCGCGAGGCGCGTGACGCGCACGCCGAGCGGCGTCAGCAGGCGGCTGATGTACATGGACGTCGCTTCGCCCTCGAGGTTCGGGTTGGTGGCCATGATCACCTCGTGCACGGAGCCTCCGCGCAGGCGCGCGAGCAGTTCGCCGACCTTCAGGTCGTCGGGGCCGATGCCGTCCATGGGGGAGATGACGCCGTGCAACACGTGATAGAGGCCGTGGAAGCCGCGCGTGCGCTCCACGGCGAGGATGTCGAGCGGCTCCTCGACGACGCAGATCGTCGCGCGGTCGCGCCCGTCGTCGCGGCAGATGACGCAGGGGTCCTGCTCGGTGACGTTCTGGCAGACGGAGCAGAGGACGATCTTCTCCTTGAGCTCGATAATCGCCTGCGCGAGCGCCAGCGCGTCCTCGTGGGGGATGCGGAGCAGGTGGTACGTGAGGCGCTGCGCGCTCTTCGGTCCGACGCCGGGGAGCTTGTGGAACTCGTCGATGAGCCGGGCGACGGGCGCGGCGGCGGCGGCGGTTGCGTCGTTCATGGCGGGGTCATCCAGCGCTTCCGTCCGTCGCTCCGCTCGGGCATCGTGTGCGTGCGCACGGCGGTGCGACGTCCCGAACAGCGGCCTACTGCAACCCGGGGATGCCGCCGATGCCGAGGCTGCCAGCAAGGCCGGCGAGCTGACCCATCTGCAGCGCCTGGACCTTCTGCAGCACCTCGTTGAGCGCGGCGGTGACCAGATCCTCGAGCATCTCGACGTCTTCCGGGTCCACGACTTCCTTATCGATCTTGAGCGAATCGACCTTCATGCCGCCGGTGACGACGATCTGCACGGCGCCGCCGCCGGAGGTGCCCTCGGCACGCTTCTCGGCGAGGTCGGCCTGGGCTTTGACGAGGCGCTCCTGCATCTGTGCCAGCTTCGCCATCATATCGCGGTTCATCGCCATCGCCGGGCTCCTATTCTTCAGAGACGATCGTGGCGCCGTGATTCTGCACGGCGTGCTGGACGAGCGGGCTCAGCGCACGCGCGGGCCGCGGGGCAATGATACACCGGATGGACGCCGGCGCACCGAGGATGCCGCCTGCGATCTCCTCGTAGACGCGGCGGTTCGCGGCCTCTTCGACCTGCTTCTTGTGGAACTTGTCCTCGTAGAACCCCAGGGTAAGCACGCCGTCCTCGAAGGAGATCGCGCGACAGGAACCGTTGAGGAGCGCATCGAGCTTCTGGTTGCGCGGACGCGCGAGCTTGCGGATCTCGTCGACGAGCGTCGCGAGCCGTGGGTCCCCCTGATCGGTGCCGTCGCCTGCGGATGCCGCTAGCGCGCCGGGCATGCGGACGGGCGTCTCTTCGGGCTCGTCGGACGCGGGAGGGATGACGGGCGCGGTGCTGCCAAGCATCGCGGCGATGTCCTCGGCGGAGGCGTGCGTCAGGTCGCCGCGCTGCGGGCGCGGCGCGGTCGTGGGCGCAGGACGCTGCGGCGGGGCGGCCCGTGCGGGCCCGGAGCCGCTGCGCGGAGCGGGCCCCTGGCCAGATCGTCCCGCGTGCCGTCACTTGAGCTCGAACACCGTGCCGTCGCCGTCCGTGCCTCCGTACTCGGTCGTTCCGTACAGGATTCCGGCACTG
>JAKAMA010000378.1 GCA_021813085.1 Chloroflexota bacterium
CACAGCGACCAGCACGCCGACGCCGACGAATACGGCGACGGCCACGCCAACGCCGACGAGCACGTCGACCAGCACGCCGACGCCGACGAGTACGGCGACAGCCACGCCAACGCCGACCGGCACGCCGGCGTGCGGGACGGGTGACACCGGCTACCTGAACCCGAGCGCAAACGCGCCGGACGCCGGCGGCTGGGGCGACGGCTTCGAGACGAACCCGGCGGGCGCGTACACGTCGGGCGGCGGCTACGCGCAGGACGCGTTCAGCATCGGCGACCAGCAGCGCTACTACAACTACCACGTGAACTTGCCGGCGGGGTGCGTGGTGACGGGGATCGCCGTGCGCCTCGACTGGTGGCTGAACCAAACGTTGTGGTGGGGGACGTCGCTGTCGGTCGACCTCTCGTGGGACGGCGGCACGACGTGGACCGCACGGAAGACCGACCCGGTACAGACCACCACGCTGCACACGGCGATCCTCGGTGGCCCGGGCGACACCTGGGGCCGTGCCTGGTCGGCCGGCGACCTGAGCGACGCGAACTTCCGGGTGCGCGTCACGACGGGCGGCGGCTTCTTCTCGACGTTCTACCTCGACTGGGTGCCGCTGCGCGTGTACGACGGTGCGCCGCCGACGCCCACGCCGACGCCGTAGAAGAGATGCCTTCGCCGGCACATCGCGTGAACACATCGCACGCGATGTGCGTTAGCGCCGCTCACGAGCAGTTGACAGCCTGGCTCTCCCGCGTCCTGGCCGTGCGAGGCACCGATCTTTCCTTGCCCGAGGCGGGCGTGGGATGGGCTGGCCCCTCAACCTCGCGGCTGCGGACGCCGATACCACGATGAAGGGCGGTGCGGTGCCGCGCCGAATCGACAGAACGTGCGTTCGAGGGGGAATCATGCGGAAGCGACTGAACAGTGAGGGTGGTTTCACGCTCACGGAACTGCTCGTGGTCGTGGCGATCCTGGGGATCCTGGTGGCGGTGGTGCTGCCGAACTTCACGGGCCTGCTGGGCGGGGCGAAGACGAACGCCGGCGCGGCCGAGCTGAACATCGTCCAGACGGCGGTGGACGCCAAGCTGGCGGCGACGAACTCATCGACGACGACGGCGATCACGACGGCGACGTCGGACATGACGACGGCGGCGGGCGGCTTCGGCCTGAACCCGAGCTACATGCGGAGCACGGCGACGCACGGCACCTACACCGTCGACACGACCGGCAAGGTGACGCAGGTGAGCTACCCGTAAGCGGCGCCCGCGTCGCCGCACGAGGCGGCGCCGAAAGGCACCTGGATGGAAGCAACGACAACGCTCCGCAAGCGCCTCGGCCAGATGTTGGTCGAGGCGGGTTTGCTGTCCGAGGCCGACGCCGAGCAGGCGGCGCGCGAGGCGGTCGCCGCCGGGCAGAAGCTGGGCGACTACGTTGTCGACCAGGGACTGGTCAGCGCCGAAGCGCTGGCGATGACGCTGAGCCTGCAGCTCGGCGTGCGCTTCCTCGACCTGCTGCGGGTCGAGATCGACCCGGCGGCGACGAAGCTCCTGCCGGCGGACGTCTGCCGCGAGCACGTGCTGATCCCCATCGAGACCGACGGCCGCTCGCTGCTCGTCGTGATGGCCGACCCGAACAACATGCAACTGATCGAGGAGCTCCGGTCGATGACGGGGCTCGAGATCCGCGCGGCGGTCGGCATCCCGGACGAGATCCGGCGCGCGATCAACCTGCGCTATCACGTGAGCTCGGAGATCGAGCGCGAGGTGGGGCGCGCGCGGCCAGCGCAGCCGGCCGCCGAGCAGCAGGCGGAACGGCAGGAGCTGGAGCTGCAGCTCAGCGTGGCGCCGATCGTGCGCACGGCGGACCTGCTGCTGGCGCAGGCGGTGCGCGACCGCGCGTCGGACATCCACCTGGAGCCGGAGGCTGATGAGCTGCGCGTGCGGCTGCGCATCGACGGCGTCCTGCACGAGTCGATGCGGCTGCCGAAGGACATCCACGCGGCGCTGGTCTCGCGCTTCAAGGTGATGGCCGGTATGAACATCGCCGAGCGGCGGCGCCCGCAGGATGGCCAGATCAGCACAGAGGTCGAGGGCAAGCGCATCGACCTGCGCGCGGCGACGTCGGACTCGTCGCACGGCGAGATGCTGGTGCTGCGGGTGCTGGACAAGAGCGTGTCGCTGATGTCGCTGCGCGACCTGGGCTTCTCGCCGTCGGCGCTCGACCGCCACATGCGCCTGATCCGCTCGCCGTTCGGGATGGTGCTGGTGAGCGGGCCGACGGGCTCGGGCAAGACGACGACGCTGTACGCGTCGGTGAACCAGCTCAACGACAGCGAGCGCAAGATCATCACGATCGAGGACCCGATCGAGTACCAGTTCGCCGGCATCACGCAGATCCAGGTGAACCCGAAGGCGGACATCACGTTCGCGTCCGGGCTGCGTTCGATCATGCGGCTCGACCCGGACGTGATCCTGGTGGGCGAGATGCGGGACGCGGAGACGGCGCGCATCGCCAGCCAGGCGGCGCTGACGGGCCACCTGGTGCTGTCGTCGATCCACGCGAACGACGCGGTGGGCGTGCTGATGCGGCTCGCGGACTTCGGCATCGAGCCGTTCCTGGCAGCGTCGTCGCTGATCGGGGTGGTGGCGCAGCGCATGGTACGGCGCGTCTGCCGGTACTGCGCGGCGGCGGCGGAGCCGGGCCCCGAGGAGGCGGCCGCGTACGAGGCCGACCT
>JAKAMA010000379.1 GCA_021813085.1 Chloroflexota bacterium
CCGTCGCGATCGGCAGGAATTCGCCGAAGAGCCTGTACAGCTACGCGCTGGCGACGTACGACCGCGGCGACCAGTACGACCAGGGCAGCGCCGTCGGCTTCATCAAGATCTGGGGGCTGCCGGTGTCGCAGCAGGCGCGCACGCAGCTGCTCGCCGAGGGCGAGGCGCCGTTCCAGCTCGGCACGACGGAATCAGAGCCGGAGAAGGACGCATAGCGTGCGCCGCGGGCGGCTCGTAGGCGTCCTGGGCATCGCAGCCACGCTGGCCGCCGCCGCGCCGTTCGCCGGCGCCTGCGGCGAAGACGACACGCCGAAGACGCCGCCCGCCGTCGTCGCCACGGCCGATTCTGTCTCTCGCGAGGTGACGATCGACGTGCCGGCGGATCCCGGCAACGGCACCGCGGCCGCTACGGTGCAGCTCAACGGCCACGTGTTCGGCTCCGGGACGACGGGCGTCTTGCTCGCCCACATGCGGCCGGCGGACCAGACGGCGTGGTACCCGTTCGCGCAGAGCGCGGCTGCCACTGGCCGCTTCACCGTGCTGACGTTCGACTTCCGCGGCTACGGGACGTCGGGTGGCGAGAAGGAGTTCGAGCACCTCGACGCGGACCTTTCGGCCGCGCTGGCCTACATGAAGACGACGCTGAAGGTGGACCGCGTGTTCCTCGTCGGCGCCAGCATGGGCGGCACGGCCTCGATGGTCGTCGGGGCGCGCGAGCCGGTCGCCGGCATCGTCTCCATCTCGTCGCCGGCGCAGTTCGAGACGCTCGACGCGCTCTCGGCCGAGCCCGGGATCGCCGGGCCGCAGCTGTTCATCTCGAGCGAGGACGACGTGCCGGCGCGCCGGAGCCTGGAACAGCTCGTCAAGGCGGCAAAGCAGCCCGTCGACCAACAGGTATACGACGGCGACGCCCACGGCACGGACCTGTTCGCCGGCCCGCACGCCGCCGACATAACGCAACGCCTCATCGCGTTTCTGAGCATTCGCTAAGACCGCTGGCCGGGACGGGCCGCGACCGCCTCGGCGCCGTCGATCGCGGGGTTGCCGCCGCCACCCTCGGGGCGTATCTTCGGCTTGGAGGCACGCGCAGATGGCCCAGGCACGCGTCGACCCGGCGGCCGTCGAATTGATGGCGCTTTCCGAGATCATCGCCTCGCCGATCGTCGAGCTCCGTGGTGAGCGGATCGCGCGCGTCAAGGACATCGTCGCGCGGCTGCAGGAAGGCGTGTACCCGCAGATCACGGGGCTCGTCTCGCGGTCGGCGGGTCGCGATTTCTACATCCCGATCGCGCAGGTTGCCGAGATCCATCCCGGCAGCGTGCAGCTCAAGTCCGGCGCCGTCGACGTCGGCCGCTTCGAGCGGCGCGAGGGCGAACTGCTGCTCGCGCGCGACGTGTTAGACCGGCAGGTGATCGACGTCCGCGGCACGCGCGTCGTGCGCGTGAACGACCTGTACATCGCGTCGACAGCCGGCGGTTTTCGCGTCGTCGCGCTCGACACCGGCGGCCGGGCGATCCTGCGGCGGCTGGTGCCGGCCGGCATGAGACCGCGCTTCACCGGCCGTTCGCTGACCGACTGGCGCGAGGTCGAGTACCTGATGTCGGACACGCCGTCGACGCGGCTGCAGGTGGGGCACGTGAAGCTGCGCAAGCTGCGACCGCAGCAGCTGGCGCGCATCGTCTCTGGGCTCAGCAAGCAAGAGGGCGCCGAGGTGCTGACCTCGCTCGACGAGGAGCACGCGGCGGACACGCTGGAGGAGCTTTCGACCGAGCAGCAGGCGCAGCTCCTGAGCGCGATGTCCGTCGAGCAGGCCGCCGACCTCATCGAGGAGATGGAGCCCGACGAAGCGGCCGACGTGCTCGCGAGGGTGCCGGGGCCGCGCCAGGAGGAACTGCTCGAGGAGATGGACGCGCCGGAATCCGAGGCTGTCCGCCGCCTCCTGGAGTACGACGAGGACTCCGCCGGCGGGATCATGACCACGAACGTGCTGACGATCGCGCCCGACCGGCCCGTCAGCGAGGCGCTCACGGTGTATCAGACGCAGGAGGACGCGCCGGACTTCGCGTACTACTTCTTCGTCCTGGACGAAGCGGAAGTGCTCGCCGGCGTATTGAGCATGCGGCAGGTGCTCGTCGCCCCGGAGGGCGCGCTGGTGCGCGACGTGATGACGCGGGAGCCGGTCGCCGTCGCGCCGGACGACGAGCCGCAGGAGGTCGCCGAAAAGATCGCCGAATACAACCTGCTGGCCATCCCCGTCGTCGACGAGGAGGGGCGCTTCGTGGGCGCTATCACGGTTGACGACGTGCTGGATGTGTTGCTGAAGGGATCGTGGAGACGGGGACGCAGCCGCGCGTTTGGCGGCTGACGCTGAAGTGATGGACGACTGTCATACCGGACGTACGCGAGCAGCAACGGCCCACCGACGCTGATCCGCGCGGCCCACAGCCCGCGCGGGCGCGCGCGCTCGCCCGCCGATTCCCCCACCTCTTCCTCCTCCTCGGCATTCTCGGACCGGGGCTGATCGCGGCCAACGCCGGCAACGACGCGGGCGGCATCGCGACGTACTCGGCGGCGGGCGCGCGGTACGGCTACCAGCTGCTGTGGGTGATCATCATCATCCTCGTCGCGCTGATCGTCGTGCAGGAGATGTGCGCGCGGCTGGGCTCGGTGACGGGCGTGGGGTTCACCGACCTGGTGCGGGAGCGCTTCGG
>JAKAMA010000380.1 GCA_021813085.1 Chloroflexota bacterium
ATCGCGTGGTGGTGCAGTCGCCGCCGCGTCTCACCGAACCGCTCAACCATCCCATTCACCGAGGTCGCAAGGTCATGCGCCTCGGCCAGCCACGATCCCGGCAGCGGCCCCGCCGCTTCTCCCTCCGCCACCGCCCTGCTCGCCTCCAGCGCCGACCGCATTGGCGCGAGTGCAAGCCTCCGGAAGAGGAAGGCAACGGCCGATGCGACGAACAGTCCGGCGCTCGACACGACCGCCAGCTCGAGCGCGGACGGCGACCCGATCGCGACCGCGACCAGCAGTGCCAGCAACACCGCCAGGTAGAGGGAGCGCGTCGCGGCGCCGGCGATGTCCCGTCCGCAGGCGAACGCTCGCAGCGCGCCGCCCGTGGCCGCTATGCGGCCCCGCGCACCGGGACCGGCAGCCGGAACCGTCGCCTTCACCGCGAGCGCTCGACCCGGATTGGGATGGGGACTGCCTCGAAAACGACCGCGGCCGGGGCGCGCCCGATACCGGATCCATCGCCGCCAACGCCCCGCGCGTGCGCTTCGCCCGCTTCAAGCGACCGGCCCAGCAGGAGGTCCACGGCGCGGCGTGCACTGCTGAGGAAATCCCCGAACATACCGAAGAACCTCCCGCGAGAACGGGTTCTTCGTGGTTCGGCAGCCCGGCCATCATGCCCGTGCGGGCGTAGACCCGTTGGCTTTGCGTCCCCGGCTTTCGACGGGTTTGCCCTTTCGGTCAGCGAAGGGCCTGTGTGCCAGGCCTCATCCCCACGGTAGCCCGGATGCGAGCAAAGATGTCACAAGAGGCTGGTGACGCTCAGGGAACCAGCCGGTGGCAGTTTGGTGTCGGCCCGTCGGGACGCCCCCACCGGGTGAGGCCCGGCGTTACCGGTCGCGCGACGCCTCACCCAGGGACGCCTGCGCAGCCGCAAGGCGCGCCACGGGGAGCCGGTACGGGCTGCACGAGACGTAGCTCAGCCCGGCCGCGACAAAGAACGCCACCGACGACGGGTCGCCGCCGTGTTCGCCGCAGATCCCGACCTTCAGGTCGTCGCGCGTCTGCCGGCCGCGTTCCGTGCCAATCCGGATGAGCTCGCCCACGCCCTGCTGGTCCAGCACCTGGAATGGGTCGTCCGGCAGGATCCCGCTCTCCACGTAGTACGGCACGAAGTGGGTGCTGTCGTCGCGGCTGATGCCCATCGTCGTCTGCGTCAGGTCGTTCGTACCGAAGGAGAAGAACTCCGCCACCTCGGCCAGCTGCCCGGCGACGAGGGCCGCCCGCGGCAGCTCGATCATCGTCCCGAGCCGGTAGTCCGTGACACCAACTTCGCACGCGACGCGCCGCACGATCGCCGCCTGGTTTCGGAGCTCTTCCACGGTGTTCACCAGCGGGATCATCACCTCGGGGTGCACCGACACTCCTTCGGACTGGCACTGCTGCGCCGCTTCGAAGACGGCACGCGCCTGCATCTCGATGATCTCCGGGTAGAGAATGCCCAGCCGGCACCCGCGGAACCCCAGCATCGGGTTCGCCTCGCGAAGCTGGTTGATCTTGTCCGACAGCTTCTCGACCGGGATCCCCATCTTCTGCGCGAGGTCGGCGATCTCGCCTTCCTCCTTGGGAAGGAACTCGTGCAACGGCGGGTCGAGTGTGCGGATCGTCACCGGCAGCCCGTCCATCTGGCGGAAGAGGCCGACGAAGTCCTCGCGCTGGTACGGCTTGATCTTCGCGAGCGCGGCCATCCGCTCCGCGGGGGTGTCCGCCACGATCATCTCGCGGACGGCGTCGATGCGGTTCCCCTCGAAGAACATGTGCTCCGTGCGGCAGAGCCCGATCCCCTGCGCCCCGAACGAGCGCGCGACACGCGCGTCGTTCGGCGTGTCGGCGTTCGCGCGCACTTCCATCGTCCGGAACTCGTCCGCCCAGCCCAGGAGCGTCTGGAAATCCGCGCCGAGCTCGGGGTGCTGGGTGTCGATCTTCCCGAGGAACACCTCGCCGGTGGTGCCACTGAGCGTGATGAAATCGCCCTTGTGGACCGTCACCTCGCCAACGGTGAAGAGCTCGCGAGCGTAGTCGATCTGCAGCTCGCCTGCCCCGGCCACGCACGGCTTGCCCATCCCGCGCGCCACCACGGCCGCGTGGGAGGTCATGCCGCCCCGCGCGGTGAGCACGCCGCGCGCCGCCACCATCCCGTGGAAGTCTTCCGGCGCCGTCTCGGCCCGCACCAGGATCACGTCTTCCTGCTTCCGCCCGAGCCGCTCCGCGTCGTCCGGTTCGAACACGACGCGCCCGGTCGCGGCGCCGGGAGACGCCGGCAGCCCGGCCGTGAGCATGCGTGCGTGCGCCTTCGCCGCCGGCACGATGACGGGGTGCAGGAGCTGGTCGAGCTGGGCCGGCTCCACCCGCTGCAGCGCCGTCGCGCGATCGATCAGGCCTTCCTCCACCATCTCCACCGCGATCCGCACCGCGGCCGCACCGGTCCGCTTCCCCGTGCGTGTCTGCAGCATGTAGAGCCGCCCGCGCTCGACCGTGAACTCCATGTCCTGGACGTCGCGGTAGTGCCGCTCGAGCTGCCGCGAGATAGCCGCGAACTGGTCGTACACGGCCGGCATCTCCCGGGCCATCTCCTCGATCGGTCGCGGCGTGCGCACGCCCGCGACGACGTCTTCGCCCTGTGCGTTCACCAGGTACTCGCCGTACAGGATCAGATCGG
>JAKAMA010000381.1 GCA_021813085.1 Chloroflexota bacterium
CGCCCGACCCCAGCGCCTGCGACAACTGCCCGATCCGGTCGAACAGCACCTCGCGCGCCGCCGCGGACTGGGGCGCGCGCCGCATGCGGTTCGCGTTCACGTAGAACGTGCCATCGACGCGCTCCGTGATCTGTGTCCACCAGCGGCTCAGCGCGCCGGTCACCGAGGCGTAGCCGCCTTCATCACGCAGCTTCGCGAGCTGCAGCGTCACGGGCAACGCCACCTCGCCGCGGCCACCGGGCGAGAGCGGCGCCGCCGCCTGCTGGACGCGCTGCACGAAATCCGACGCGGCCGGCTCCGCCGCCGGCACCGACGCCCGTGGCGGCACCCAGAGCAGATGCGGCCCGCGCACGAGCCCGCCCGAGAGGCGCTCCTCCATCATCTCGCGCGCGTCCTCGGCCGCCGGATCCCCCTCCGGCTCCCAGAGCGGCGCGACGGCGAGCGCCAGCGTGCCTTCCGGCCCCTCGGCCACGAACACCGGCGGCTCGCTCTCCGCCGCGGACGCGAGCGCGTACGCGCGCCCGCTCCGGCCCGCGAACCAGTCGATGACCAGCGCGGCGGCGTACGCCGGCAGCCGCTCAGCCACCATGCAGCACGTCCTCGTACACACCCAGCGTCTCGCGCGCCGTGCGCTGCCACGTGAACCGCGTGCGGATGTGCTCCGACGCGGCCGCGCCCATGCGCGCGCACCGTGCGGGGTCGGTGAGCAGCGACTTGATCGCCGAGGCGAGCGCATCCGGGTCGCCCGGCGCGACGAGCAGGCCGGTGCGGCCGTCGTCGATGAACTCGGGGAAGGCGCCGGCCGTCGTCGCGACGACCGGCGTGCCGCACGCCATCGCCTCGGCGGCCGGCAGGCCGAAGCCCTCGTACAGCGACGGCGAGACGACGATCTGCGCGCTGTTGTAGAGCCGCACCAGCTCGTCCGTCGAGAGGCGCGGGATGTACTCGACGAACCGCTTGAGGCCGTGCTTCCAGACGAGCGGCGGCACCACCTTCATGTCCTGCTCCTTCTTGTCCTTGAAGAGCAGCGTGAAGTCGATCTCGTGCTGGAGCCGCGCGCAGGCCTCGATGAGGAAGCGCGCGCCCTTGTTGCGGTCCTCCGAGTCGCCGACGAACAGGATCGTGCCCGGCACGCGCTGCGCATCGGGCAGCGGGCGCATCACCTCGTGGTCGACGCCGTACGGCGTCTGGCGGATGTGCGCGAGCGGGATGTCCATCGAGCGGCTGACGGACTCCGCGGAGTTGCGCGAGCCGGTGAGCACCAGGTCGATGCCGTTGGCGACGATGGACTGCATGCGCCAGGGGAACCACAGCTCCTTGACCACGCGCGCCGGGAGCGACGTCGCCTCGCGCAGGTTGTTCGCCCTGTCGATCGCCAGCGGGTGGTGGAGGCTCGCGACGACGCGCTTCCCCATCAGCCGCTTCATCGCCAGGATGCCGTAGCCGAGCGTCTGGTTGTCGTGGACGAGGTCGAACGGCCCCGTCGCGGCCTCGATCTCGGCGAGCTTGCGATAGGCGCGCACGCTGAACGTGAAGAAGAGCGACGCCAGCGAGGCGCGCGTCGCCGCGAACTCATAGAAGTTCCACGGGTGGAAGAACGCGAGCGGGTTGTGCGCGTGGTCGTAGGCGTGCTCGTCCCGGCCGTTCAGGAACGCCCAGAAGCTGTACGTGTGCAGCCGGTGGTGGACGACGCCCTCGGCGAGGCGCGGGTACGGCCGGCCGGAGATCACGTGCACCTCGTGCCCGAGCTTCACCAGCTCGCGCGTCATGTAGTGCAGGTACACGCCCTGGCCCCCGGAGTACATGTTGCCCTGGTACATGATGAAGCAGAGCTTCATGCGCGCACCGGGCGACGCGGCCCGCAGCGGTTGCCGCGCGCCCCGACGCACCGCGCGGCCCGCAGAGAACAGACGGCAGACGACAGACGGCACCGGCGCGCGGCCCGCGGCAGGGCGGGGCCGGCATCGGCCTCTGCGCACGGGCGGCTAATCGACATCCGACCACTCGTCGGGCGTCAGGTCGAGCGCCGGACGCGGCGGCGGGGACGCTTCCTCGCGGGGCGGCGCGGCCGACGCCCCGGACGGGCCGTACGGCGGGCGCTCGGGCCACGACGGCGGCGCGGCCCAGGCCTGCGCGTCGCCCGGCGGCGCCGCCTCAGCCGCGCGCACCGTCTCGACGAGCTGGATGCTGAGGCCGTGCGTCGCCGCCATCGTCACGAAGGCGGTGCGGACACCGGCCGGCGCCTCGACGGGCTCGCTGACGCGGACGCCCCGGCCGGCCAGCTCCGCCACCGCCGCGTCGAGGTCATCGACTTCGAGCGCGAGCGTGTAGAAGCCCTCGCCGCGGCGCTCGATGAAGCGCATCACCGGGTTGTCGATGTCGCCGGGCGCGACGAGCTCCAGCGTATCCTCGCCGAGCGCGATGTCCGCGGCGCGGACGCCGAACGCATCGACCGCGCCGACCGGTCCGGCGCCAACACCGAACAGCGCGGCGAATGACGCGCGCGCGTCCTCGATGTCGCGCACGGCGGCCGTGACGTGGTGGATGCGGAGGACCTTCATCGCCCCGATCGTAACCCACCCCGGCGTGCGAACAAACAGCGCCCGTCTTGCACAGAGGATTGCTCGCCTGTCGGGCACTAGATGTGGTGGAAGGTGGAAGATGGAGACGTGAGCGATGCCGTCGGCGCGTGACGC
>JAKAMA010000382.1 GCA_021813085.1 Chloroflexota bacterium
ACGGTCGCGATCGGCGTGTTCTACGTCTCGCTGGCGCTGGTCGCGGCGACGGGCGCGTTCATCTTCGGCTACGTGATGACGCAGTCGGCCCCGAAGCGAGAGGCGCGCGCGGCCGCCGCCGGGGCGACAGCGACGCCGCCGCTGCCGGCGCGCTGATCCACGCCGGACGAGGGCAGCTTCATCGAGCGCGCCGGGTTCGTCCCCGGCGCGCTCGATGGTGCCCGTTGCGCGGCGCGTGGTGTGCCGGCCGGCCCCGCCTCGCACCGGGACGTTCGGCCCTTGATCGGCCAGCGCTCCGCCGCGTAGGGTCGATCCCGTGAGACTGCCAGGCGCATGACGACAGACACCGCTGACGGCCGCCGTTCGGAGAAGCGGTATCGGGAGGCGATCCGCTGGGAGCGTGTCGCGTCCGTGACACACTGCGTGGACTGTTACCCGGAGGCGTGCCCGTTCAAGGCGTACATCACCGGCGGCCGCGTCGTCCGCGAGGAGCAGTCCGCCATCTTCCAGACGGTGGAGGACGGCGTGCCGGACATGAACCCGGCCGGCTGTCAGAAGGGCGTCGGCTGGAGCCGCATGCTCGACGCGCCCGAACGGGTGCTGCACCCGCTGATCCGCGACGGTGAACGCGGCAGCGGACGCTGGCGGCGCGCGTCGTGGGATGAAGCGCTGGCGCGCGTCGCCGACGGCGTCCTCGACGCGCTGGCGGGGCAGGGGCCCGACGCGGTGATCTACGAGGGCACCCCGGCGCAGGGGGGGCTGCTGGCGTCGCCGCTGCTGGGCGCGCTCTTCTCGCAGCTCGGCGCGGTGCAGACGGACGTGAACGCCAACATCAACGACTTCGGGCCCGGCCTGTACCTCACGTTCGGCACGTTCAACGCGATGGCCAGCGCCGACGACTGGTTCCACGCTGAGCTGATCCTCATCACCTGCGCCAACCCCGTGTACACGTGGATCACCCAGTACCACTTCATCGCGGAAGCGCGCTACAAGGGCGCCGAGGTGATCACCATCGCGCCCGACTCCTCGCCCTCGACCGTGCACGCGGACGAGTACGTGCCGGTGCGTCCGGGCTGCGACGCCGCGCTGGCACTCGCCATGTGCCGCGTGGTGATCGACGAGGGGCTGTACAACCGCGACTTCGTGGCGGCCCAGACCGACCTGCCGCTGCTGCTCCGCGACGACACGGGACGCTATCTGCGCGCGAGCGACCTCGGCCCGGACGGCAGCGACGCGCAGCTCTACTGGCTCGACGCAGCGACCGGGGCCATCGTCGAGGCGCCGCGGCGCACGCTCGATGCGGGCGGCGCGCGGCCGGCGCTCGAGGGCGCGGCCGACGTGACGCTCGCCGATGGCTCGCGCGTGCGCGTACGCCCGGTGTTCGAGGCGCTGCGCGAGCGGCTGGAGGCGTACGGCCCGGAGCGCGCGCCCGAGCTGTGCGGGACGCACCCGGACACGGTGCGGACGCTGGCGCGCAAGGTCGCGTCGCGGCGCACGGACTTCCTGATGGGGCTGACCTCCGGCAAGTACTTCCACGGCGACCTGATCCAGCGGAGCTGGGCGCTCCTCGCCGCGCTGACGGGCAACTGGGGACGCAAGGGTACGGGCTTCCATCAGTGGGCCGTCGGTGGCTTCGACGGCGCACTGCTGTTCGGCATGAAGCCGGCGGCAGGGCCCGAAGCGGCGCGGCAGGTACTCGCCGGGCGCCGCGCCATGATCGACGAGCTGCGGCGGCAGGACCCGACGCTGACGGACGAACTCGCCACGGTCGAGCTGTCGATGCGGCTCGCGCAGGGAAGCGGCACGTCGCCCTCGGCGTTCTTCTGGCACCGGCAGGCCGGCTACCGCGAGCGCTGGCAGCGCTGGACGGACCCGTCGATGCGGCGGCCCTTCGACGCGTACGTGCGCGAGGCGGAGGACGCGGGCTGGTGGCCGAACGCGCGTCCGGCGGCCGGGATCACGCCGGAGGTGTTCATCGAGTGCGGTGGCAACATCCTGCGGCGCGCGCGCGGCGGCAGCGCGCTGCTCCTCGACCAGCTCTGGTCGAAGCTGAAGCTCGCCGTCACGATCGACTGGCGCATGTCGACGACCGCGCTGCACTCCGACGTCGTGCTGCCGGCCGCGCAACACTACGAGAAGGCATCGTTCCAGATGCCGATGCCGCGGGCGATGGGGATCACGTTCTCGGACCGGGCGGTGCCGCCCGCGGGCGAATCGAAGAGCGAGTACGAGATCATGCTGGCGCTGGCGGAAGCGCTCGAACAACGCGCGGCGGCACGCGGGCTCGTCGAGTACAGCGACGGGCAGGGGCAGGCGCGCCGGGTCGCCGGCCTGCACGCCATGCTGAGCAAGGGCGGTGCGATCCTGACGGCGGAGCAGGTCGCGGAGGAGATGGTGGCGGACACCGTCGTCGCCGGGAACGTGCCGCCGGACACGACAATGGAGACGATGCGCGAGCGCGGGTTCGTGCGCTTCACGGGCTGGGGCATCTCTCCGTACGGGATCACGCAGGCGACGGACGTGCGCCCGGACGAGACGACAACGCCGTTCCGCAACCACGTCGAGCGTCTGGAGCCGTACCCGACGTTCGCGCGGCGGGCGCAGTTCTACATCGAGCATCCGTGGTTCGTGGAGGCCGGCGAGGAGCTGCCGTGTCACAAGCCGCCGCCGGACCAGGGTGGCGCGCACCCGCTG
>JAKAMA010000383.1 GCA_021813085.1 Chloroflexota bacterium
CACGGCCAGGCGGATGCCGCCGGGAAGGGTCGCCAGCGACGTGTCGCCGTGGCGGCGCCAGAAGCTCCGCGGCAGTGTCGCCACGCGCGTGCTGAAGTCCTCGATGGAGGCCTCTATGCGCGCCATGGCTGCATGATAGGCGATGGCGGGCGTCGCGGTTCGTCCGGCGATGTGGCTTCTCGTCAACCGCGCCGGAACGCGTTACGCACGAAGAACCAGAGGTTGGCCGGGTGCTCGGCGAGGCGGCGCATGAGGTACGGGTACCAGTGGCTGCCGTACGGCACGTAGACGCGGACGCGATAGCCGGCATCGCGGAGCTGGCGCTGCAGGTCGCCGCGGATGCCGTACAGCATCTGGAATTCGACGCGATCGCGCGGGACGCCGTGCGCCTCGACCGAGCGGACGGCGGCGCGCACCATCCGCGCGTCGTGCGTCGCGACGGCGAGCCAGCCGCCTTCGGCCATGCGCGCGAGATACGCGTCGGCCAGGCGCACGAACGCGGCGTCGACGTCGATCTTCGACGCGTAGGCCACGTCGGGCGGCTCGCGGTAGGCGCCCTTGACGAGGCGCACCGGCGCGCCCTCGGCGGCGAGCGCCTCGACGTCGGCGTCGCTGCGGCGGAGCGACGACTGGATGACGGCGCCGGCGTTGCGGTGCGTCGCGCGCGCCTCGCGGAACAGGTCGAGGGTGGCCTGCGTGTGGTGCGAGTCCTCCATGTCGATGCGGACGAACGTGCCCGCCTCCTCGGCCCGGGCGAGCACGACGTTGAGCGAACGGCGGGCGAGATCGCGGTCGAAGTCGAGGCCGAGCTCGGTGAGCTTGATCGAGAGGTGGCTGCGCAGCCCCTCGGCCTTGACCGCGGCGGCAAACGCGGAGAACTCCGCCACGGCGCCATCGACCTCGGCCGGGGACGTCACCGCTTCGCCGAGGAACGAGACGGTGGCCTCGAAGCCGGCGGCGTTCAGGCGACGTACAGCCTCGATGGCATCGGCGCGGCTCGTGCCGGCGACGAACCGGCGCGAGAACCGGCGCACGCCGGGCGCGTGCATGGCGATGCGTGCGCCGGTGCGGCTGCGTGAGAGCGCGAAGATCAACCGCCGCAGCATGCCGTGAGGATAGGCGATGAGAGGCGGGAGGTGGGAGGTGAGGTTGGATGTTGGATGTTCGATGTTGGAGGTTCGAGGTTCGAGCGACCGACCTCCAACCTCTAACATCGAACCTCTAACTTCCGCACCGGGACGCGGCCGTCGTTGACACGCGCCGCCGCAACTTGACGCCGCGGCCTATACGGCCGCGGCCCTGCGACGTACGCTCGACGTGATGAAGATCACCGTTGCGTTGACGCCGCGGATGCTGCGCGCCCCGCGCGACCATGCGGTCGCGGTGGTCGACGTGCTGCGCGCGACGACGTCGATCATCACGATGCTCGAGGGCGGGCTGCTGCGCGCGATCGTCAGCGACAACATCCAGCAGGCGCGCAAGCTGGCGCTGAACAACTTCTCGCTGCTCTGCGGCGAGGTGCGGTCGCGGCCGCCGGCGGGTTTCGACTACGGGAACTCTCCCGCGGAGTTCGCGGGACTGTCGTTCAAGGGGAAGTCCGCGGTGCTGTTCACCACGAACGGCACGCGCGCACTCGCGGAAGCGTCGTCGGCGCCGGTCGTGCTCGCGGCGGCGCTCACGAACCGGCGGGCGGTCGCGCGCCGGCTCATCGACGAGGCGGCGAGCCGCGGACTCAACGCCGCTGTCGTCTGCGCGGGCGTCGAGCGCGGGACGGCGTTCAGCCTCGAGGACACGGCCGCGGCCGGGGCGATCGTCGAGGCGGCGCGGGAGCACGACGCGGCGGTCGCGCTCACCGACGAAGCGTGGGCGGCGCTGCACCTGTGGCGGTGGTATCGCGGCGATGCGCTGCGCATGTTCGGCCAGTCGGCGCACGGGCGGTCGTTGCGCGAACTGGGGTTCGACGGCGACCTGCGTTACGCCGCGCAGCTCGACATCTTCGAGAGCGTGCCGGTGCTGTATCACGACGGCGACACGAAGGTGCTGCGGACGCGGCCGCCGCGGGAGAAGACCTAACCCCCGGCCCCTTCCCGACGCGGGAAGGGGAGCTCCGTTTGGCGAGCCGCCTCGAGAATGTGGGTGAGGACTGACTGAAGGTTTATCCGGACATCTTCGTTCGAGAATCGAAGGACACGGAGGCCGCGCGATTCGAGGACGGCGTCGCGTTCCTCGTCGTAGGATTGGCGTTCGGTGTGGACAGGGCCGTCGATCTCGATGACGAGGCCGGCAGCGTGGCAGTAGAAGTCGGCGATGAACCCGTCGATGATCTGCTGCCTACGTAAGTGCAGACCGCCGAGCGCATTGCGTCGCAGCCGTTGCCACAGCAGCTGCTCTTCGGGCGTAGGCGCCTGTCGCATCTCTCGCGCGCGCTCCGCCTTCGCCTCATCGACCGGCTGGCCGATCACGATGTTTCGTCTCGCTCGAGTTCTTCGCTCCATTGTTCGGCTCAACTCCCCAAACCAAGCTCCCCTTCCCTCGCAGGGAAGGGGCCGGGGGTTAGGTCGCACGCCACGCGCCGCTTTCGCGCCATCAACTCGCCGGCCGATCACGATGTTTCGTCTCGCTCGAGTTCTTCGCTCCATTGTTCGGCTCAACTCCCCAAACCAAGCTCCCCTTCCCTCG
>JAKAMA010000384.1 GCA_021813085.1 Chloroflexota bacterium
AATTCACGGTTGAACAATTCCTTGCAGTGCATTAGGCGTCCAAGGGCGGCGCCGCCGCCATGCGCCGGCGATCGCGGCGGGTGACGGCGCGTCACACGAGGCCGAGGTGGAAATCCTGGGCCGGTCCGGCGGCGGTCACGCCGCGAGCGCGCGGCGGCGGACCTCCGGTGGGGACACACGGCCGGGTGCCGGGTAGATCATGCGCGTACCGGCGGTGAGCAGCGTCCGCCAGCCCGCGCGCACCTGGTCGAAGTCGCCGGCAAAGGTCGTGGAGCAGTTCTACGGCGCCCAGGGGTTCGAGATCGTCTCGGTGATGTGCAAGGCGGGCGGCGTCCCCAAGGAGCGCATCGGCGTGCGCGACGAGGAGAAGGTGGCGCCGGGTACGTACGAGACGGTGTGCCACCCCGTCTTCCAGGCCGAGCTGATGAACCGCGAGGGCACCGAGCTCAACGTCGTGCTCGGCCTCTGCGCGTCGGCCACGACCCGCTCTTCTTCCGCTTCTCCGATGCCCCGTGCGCCGTCCTCGCAGTCAAGGACCGCCTCCTCGGCCACAACCCGCTCGTCGCCGTCTACACCCTCGATAGCTACCACCGCTACCTTAAGGTCGCGCCGGACGCGAGCCGCCACGGGGAGGACGGCATCTCCGCGGGGAAGTGACGGGGCCATCCTGCCAGGGCACACCAGGGACCGCCTGTCCCGAAGATGGAGGTGGCGGTGAGCGCCCGACTCACGCCGACACGGCCAAAGTGCTTCCTCCCGAGGGTCTCCTTTCCCCGCAAGGCAGGCGTCGGGGCTCAAGACGAGACACACCACGAGCGCCGTCGATGAGGACGGCGCCCGTCTCCGGCCGCCTGCCGGGCCCCTGCCTTCGAGATCAGAGGCCGTGCCGCCGCAGCAGGAAGATCCCGGCTCCGGCGAGCAGCAGGACAAAGAAGGTCAGTCCCCTGGTGCTCGTGGCGGGGATCGCCGCCACGACTGTTGGTGTCGGTGTCACCGTCGCCGCTGGCGTCGACGTCGGTGTCGGTGTGGCCGTCGGTGTCGGTGTGGCCGTCGGGGTCGGTGTGGCCGTCGGGGTCGGCGTTACGGTCGCGGTCGGCGTCGGCGTCGGCGTGGCCGGCGCGGTCACATCCGTCAAGACGACATCGTTGCCGTCGCCACCGACGTAGGTGATCCGGTAGGTGCGGCCGTTCGAGAGGAAGGTCGCCCCTTCCGCCAGGCCGGCGAACGTGCCCGAGACTAAACCGGCGCTCGTCTTGTTGATGATCGTGAAGGTGTCGCCCGCGTTCGACGTGAACATCCAATCTACCCATAGGCTCACGCCCCCGAGGCTGACGCTCCCGGACGCGTTGATCTGACCGTAGTTGGTGGTGCTGAGCATCTCCATGACGAGCGTCGCCCCCGACGCCATCGACAGATCGGTCACGTTGCCGATCTGGTTCGTTCCGCCGCCTTCGCAGCCCACGGTCGCCGCCGCACCCGCCGTGACGGGGCCGGTCGAGGCGCCGTTGGACAACTGCAGCAAGCCGCCGTTGACCGCGACAGCGCTCGCCGGGTTCAGGCTTTTCCCGGCCAGCACAAAGTTACCACCGTTGATGGTCGTCGGGCCCGCGTACGTGCAGTTGGCGATGACGAAGAGGATCCCCGGCGATGCCGTCATCGTCACGCCACCCGTTCCCGAGATGCTGCCCGCCGCAACGGCGACGCCCCCTACAGGCACGTCGAACGTCAGCGCGTTTGCGCCCAGGTTGATCGGCCCGATCAAAATGAGCCGGTCTCCGTTGACGGTGAACGTCTGCGGGGCGGCCAGCGTGATCGGGATCGAGATCGTGTTCGAACTGCTGTTGGAGGCCGTGATGCCGGCCACGAGTTGGATGGTGTTCCCCGACAAGTTGTAGCCGCCCACGGGCCCCGACAAGCTCACGGTGTTGAACGATGTCCCGGCCGCGAGGTCGTTGGTGTTGATGAGCCGCGCGGCTCCGTTCGGGAAGACCAGGTCGTCACCGGCCGCCGGCGCGCCGCTGGGCGACCAGTTCGCGGCGGTGCTCCAGTTAGAGTCCCCGCCTAATCCCGTCCACGTCTTCGTGGCGGCGAGGAGCGATCCGGGGGCAGCGAGGACGAGCAGGAGCGTACCGGCAATACGGACCACACGGTCTACACTTGACAGGTTGAGCATCTCTTCCCCCATTGAACGATCGACTTGCGTGTCACGTTAGCCTCGGAATGGCGCGCTGTCAAGAGATGTGGGGCGTTCTCTCACATTGAGCGATCACGGGTGCCAGCTTCGTCCGCACTGCTCTTGAGCACGACCATGGGTGCCAGCGCCACCCAGCTCGGCGTGAACATCGGCGACTGGCAATGGGTTCCTGATATCCGATGCCCGCGCCGGTGCTGCGCTGGATCGCGGCCGGTGACGGTGCGTCACACGAGGCCGAGGTGGAACCCCTGGGCCGGTCCGACGGCGGCTACGCCGCCAGCGCGCGGCGCAGCGTCTCGGCGGGGAAAGGCCTCCCGTGCGCCGGGTGGATCATCGTCGCGCCCGCGTCGAGCACGGTGCGCCAGCCCGCGCGCACCAGCTCGAGGTCGTCGGCGAAGATCGGCGCCCCCGGCCCGCGCCGCAGCGGGAAGCCGTTCATCGCCAGGTCGCCGACGAGCGCGTCGCCGGAG
>JAKAMA010000385.1 GCA_021813085.1 Chloroflexota bacterium
GACGATCTTCACCGAGTAGAACCAGACGAGGAAACCCCACGGCGGGATCAACAGGAAGAACGAGAAGATCGTGAGCAGCAGGCGGATGCCGCCGGCGAGCCCCCCCTCGTCCTTCGCGCGCTCGTCGTCCGGCCGGCCCATCGGTGGCATTGTCATCTGCGGCCTCCCTCGCACACTTCGTGCGGCCCGACTATTCTACGCCCTTTTCCGCCGTGGGGCCGCAACGCCGACCGCGCGTCCCGGCCGATTGCGCCCCCACCGCCCGCACGCGTAGCATGGCGCTGCGCCCGCCGGGCGCGAGGAGGGAGCCCATGCTCGAACACGTTGACCGCGTCCAGATCGCCGTCCGCGACCGCGCCGCCGCCGCCCGGACCTTCGTCGACGTCCTCGGCGCCGAGCCGTTGCGCGATGACAGCGTGCGCGCGCTCGGCGCGAAGCGCCGCGTCGTGCACGCCGGCACGAGCGAGTTTGAGCTGCTTGAGCCCGCCGGCGACGGCCCGGTGCGTACCTACCTCGATGCCTGGGGCGAAGGGCTCTTCGCCGCCGGCTTCTCGACGGGCGATGTGGCCGCGCTCGCCCGCCGGCTCGACGCGAGAGGCGTCCGCTACGACGAGGAGCGCGGCCAGCTCTTCATCGGCCCCGACCAGACGCCCGGCCTGCGCATGGTCATCTCGCCCGACGCTGTCCGGCCGATGGTCGGGCGCATCCGCTACCTGTACGAAGCCACAAATCTCGTCGGCGACCATGTGTCTGCCGCACAGTTCTACGCTGACACCTTCGGCCTCGACGCCGCGAAGTTCGTCCCGATCACCAGCAAGCAGTACGGCTACACCGGCCAACTGACGATGTTCCACCCGCCGGAGCGCCTCGACCGCATCGAACTGTCGCAGATCACCGACGCCCAGCGGCCGATGGGGCGTTTCATGCGGCGGCGCGGCGGCCAGACGCTCTACATGTGCTACGTCGAGGCCGAGGACGTCGGCGCCGTCGCCCGCGCCTGCGACGCGCACGGCGTGCGGTACGCCGGCCGCGACCCCGAGAGCCCGAACCCGGAGGGCATCTTCCTCCACCCGTCGACGCTGCACGGCGTGCTCATGGGCTGCAGCCGCACAAACCTGGCCTGGATGTGGTCTGGCCGCCCCGACCTCGCGGGCGCCGAGTCCGCGCCGGAGCACTGAGCGCTGCTGGAACAAGGACTCGCTCGCGGGTCAGACACTCGCGGCTGGAGAGTGGACGGTGGAGCCGCGGGGCGACGCGGTCGGCGTGCGACCCGCGCGGGCTGAAAAGCCCGCGCTACGATCGGCCCGCGCCGGGCGACCGGAACGCAACCATGCGCGGATGCCGTACAGCCCGTATGGGAGGGCCCGCGCTCCGAATCCGCTGATGATGCTTCATTCGCGGGGGTGGCGCCCGGCCGCGCCAAGCGGATCGCTACAGCCCGCGCCAGTACCGGCGCCCCTCGACCTCCACGACGCGGCCGAAGCCCGGGAACGGAAAGTGCCCGGCGACGAGCAGGTGCCGCTCGCCGGCGATCCGCCGCATCAGCGCATCGCGCGTCTCCGCGGCCATTACCGGGTCGACGTCGAAGATCCCCGACCACCCTTCCGTCACCTGCACCGGCGTGTGCGCGACGTCGCCGAGGATGACGGCGGACTCGCCTGCCGACGAGATGAGGTAGGACGTGTGTGCGGGCGTGTGCCCCGGCGTCGGCAGCATCGTGATCTCGTCCGTGACGCGGTGCTCGCTCGATACGAGCTCGATGTCCACCGCGTCCCGCAGGGGCAACACGCAGTCGACCACGTACTCGTTGCCACGGGCGTGTGCCACGCCGGGCGCGGTCCAGTAGTCCCACTCCTTCTGCGCGAAGAGGTGCTTCGACGTCGGAAACGCCGGCACCCACGCATCTCCCTGCCTCGTCGTGTGCCCGCCGACGTGATCGATGTGGATGTGCGTCACCACGACGAGGTCGATGTCGCCGGGACGCACGCCAGCCTCCGCGAGCGCGTCCGGCAGCCTGCCGTTCGGGAAGTACTGCCGGTCCTTCGCCCCCATGCCCGTATCAATGAGGATGGTCTTGCCGCCGGCGCGCACCAGAAAGCTCGTCATCGAGGCCGAGAGCATCGGGCGGTCGCCCGTGGCGTACTCGGGGTACGATGCCCACTGCTCCTTCGTGGTTGCGGTGAACACCGCGGTTGCCGGAAAGCTGAACGACGCATCGAGGATCGCCGTAATCTCGACCGCGCCGACCTGCAGGACGTTGTTGGCCACTGCACCCCCTCCACGAATGCCGCCCTACGCTCGCACACTCACGTGCGGCGAGCAAGCAGCCACGCGCACAGCAGCGCGCATCTCCCTGCGCATATGGTCCACCCCGATGATCCTTGTCCGCCTGACGCGCATCGACCTATAATCGTCATCCCCCGCAGAAAGGACGCGAACGTCATGCCCACCTCCTACGCCTACTTCCAGAAGCGCATTGTCCCGCTGGAGGAGGCGCAGTTGCCGGTCATGACGCACGCGTTCCTCTACGGCACGGGCGTCTTCGAGGGCATCCGCGGCAACTGGAGCGAGGAGCGCGGTGAGGTCTTGCTGTTTCGCCCGCGCGAGCACTTCGAGCGCATTCGCATGTCGGCCCAGGTGCTCAAGATCGGCCTGCCGCT
>JAKAMA010000038.1 GCA_021813085.1 Chloroflexota bacterium
GGGCGCGTATATCGACCCGCCGCCGGAGACGCCGGTGCGGGCTGGCATGTCGGTGCGCGTGGTACAGCTCTCCGCATCGAGCGACGTGGCGCGCGAGTACCTCGCGAGCGGCACGGTGTACAGGGCCGACCCCAGCCTGCCGCCTGGCGACACGCGCACCGTGCCCGGCCACGACGGTGTGCGCGTGCGCCGCTACGATGTGACCTACGTGAACGGCCGCGAGGTGGCGCGGACGCTCGTCGAGGAGTACTACGACCCGAAGCCGGTGGACACCGTGATCTACTATCCCGTGCAGCGGCGCGACGCGGGGCAGGCGCCGCCGGCTTCGGCGGGCAGGGTCCTGCGCGTCTACGCGACGTGGTACAACCCGGCCAGCAGCGGCCGCTCGCCGAGCGACCCGGCGTATGGCCATACCGCGACGGGCGCCGTCGTCACGTACGGTATCGTGGCCGTGGACCCCAACGTCATCCCGCTCGGGACGAAGATGTACATTCCGGGCTACGGGTACGCGGTCGCGGCGGATACGGGCGGCGCCGTCAAGGGCTACGTGATCGACCTCGGGTTCCCGGACGGAGTGCAGGTTGACTGGCAGTCGCAATGGGTTGAGATCACGATCCTCTCGTAAGCCGGGCCAATCTCGCCCCGGCACCAGGAAGCGGTTTGGACAGCACTTCCTCGCCGATCTCAACATCCTGGGCAGGATCGTCGATGCCGCGGAACTTGCTCCGGACGACGCCGTCGTCGAGATCGGACCTGGGCTCGGTGCGCTCACGGACGTGCTCAGACAGCGCGCATCGCGCATGGTTGCGGTCGAGGTGGACCGCGACCTCGTCGCCGTGCTGCGCGAGCGCTTCGCACCGCACCCGGGCGTCGCCATCGTCGGAGCCGACGTGCTTGCCCTCTCGCCGTCGGAACTGCTCCGGCGGGGCGGTGTCCGCGCGCCCTACGTCGTCGTCGCCAACCTGCCCTACAACATCGCGGCGGCGGTGCTGCGCCACTTCCTCGAAGGTGACGTGCGCCCGCGCCGCATGGTCGTCATGGTGCAACGCGAAGTCGCGGATGCCATCGTCGCGGCACCCGGCAAGATGGGCCTGCTGAGCGTGGCCACGCAGGTGTACGGTGAGACGCGTATGGTGATGCGCGTCGCTCCGGGCGCCTTCAGCCCACCGCCCGCTGTCCAGTCCGCCGTCGTGCGCATCGACGTCGCACCGTCGCCACGCGTCGACGTCCCCATCGACGCCTTCTTCCGTATCGTGCGGGCGGGCTTTGGCAACCCGCGCAAGCAGCTCCGCAACAGTCTCTCGTTCGGGCTGCACGTGAAGCAGGCTGTCATCGACGATGTCATGCGGCGGGCAGTGGTCGACGAGACGCTGCGGCCCCAGGTGCTGTCGCTCGACGACTGGGCGGCGCTGACTCGTGCGTGGGTCGAGGCGGCGCGCCGATGAGCCGCGCGCTGCGCCTTGTCGCGCCCGCGAAGGTCAACTGGACCCTCGAAGTCCTGCGCATCCGCCCGGACGGCTATCACGAGCTCCGGAGCGTGCTCCAGACGGTGGATCTCTGCGACCGCCTGACGCTGACGGACGCGTCGTCCGCGGATGTGGTGCTGGATGTCACCGGTCCCGCCGGTGACACGCTCGCGGGCAACCCCACCGAACGCAACCTGGCGTACCGTGCAGCCGTCGCGTTGCGCGCCCGCGTCCGTACGGTGCGCGGCGTGCGCATCGCGTTGGAGAAGCACGTGCCGGTGGCCGCCGGCCTTGGCGGCGGCAGCAGCGACGCCGCGGCCGTGCTGCGCGGCCTCAACGTGCTGTGGGGCCTGCGGCGGCCGCGAGAGGCCCTCCTCGAGGTGGCTGCTGAGATCGGCTCCGACCCGCCGTTCTTCGTCGTGGGCGGTACCGCGGCCGTGCGCGGGCGCGGCGACGCCGTCGACGCGCTTCCTGACGCCGTCGCGCCGCCGATCCTGCTGGCGACACCGCCCGCAGGCGAGCGTGGCGAGAAGACGGCGACGATGTTTGCCGCACTGTCGCCCGCCGACTTCTCCGATGGTGAGGTGAGCGCCGGGTTGCGCGAGGCCGTGGTAGCGGGGCGCCGCATCGCCGACGGCGAGCTGAACAACGTGTTCGAGCGCGTGACGCCGATCCTCCAGCCGGAGACCGCCCTGGCGATGGAGGCGCTGCGCGCCCAGGGGTGGTCGCCGCACCTCGCGGGTGCCGGACCGTCGTTTTTCCTGCTCCTCGATCATGGCGCCGCGGACGACGGTCTGCTGGCACGCGTGCGGTCCCTCGGCTTCGAGCCGCGCGTGGTCCGCGCGCTCACGCGCGAAGAAGCGCTGCGCGTCGAGGGGGCCTGATGGCCGCCGTGTTCGCGGGCTTCGTCGTCGGCTACGGTATCGCCCTCGTCGCCGCGCCGCTTGGGGCCATCGCGCTCGTGCGCTCGAACAGCCGCTCCGGCATCGCCCAGCGCGTCGCGCCGCAGGGCACGAACATCGTTGCGCTCTCGGTCGTCGTGCACTTCGCGGCGGTCATGCTCTTCACGGCGATGGGCCTCGTGCTGGGGATGGTGCTCGCCGGGCTCGACGGGCGACGGCCGCAGGGCGGGTTGGGCAGTCCGAATCTCCTGTACACGGTGATCGTGGCCGCCGTCGCGTGCATCATCGCGCTTCCGGCGGCCGCCGTGCCGCCGCTCCGGCGCCCGGCGGCGGTTGGCGCGCTCGTGTTCATCGCCGGATTCGGCTGGGCGCTGCCGTGGCTGGCGCGATTGGGCGGATAGGCGTCGCTGCCGCGTTATACTCGCCCACGATATGCCCGGCACCATCCTCGACATGCACATCCACACGACGGCCGGGGCTTCGGATAGCGGCCTCTCGCCCGAAGACCTCGCCGAAGAAGCGAAGAAGCGCGGCCTGACCGGAGTGAACATCACCGAGCACGACCGGCTCTGGGACGCGCACAAGCTCGCGGACTACCGCGAGCGCCACGCGCCGCTGTTCGTCAACAACGGCATGGAGGTCTCGACGGACCTCGGCCACATGATCGTCGTCGGCCTGACGCAGTACGTGCCGGGCATCCGCCGCGCGGAGGAGCTGCGGCGCGTGCTCGACGATCTCGGCGGTTTCATGGTCGTGGCGCACCCGTTCCGGCACTGGTTCGACCCCGTGTACTTCCGCAAGCAGGGCAAGGAGCCGTTCACGATGACGCCGGAGCAGGCGGCGGAGCGGATGCCGGTGTTCCAGCTCGCGCACGCGGTCGAGGCGCTGAACGGTGCGAACACCCCGCGCGAGAACCTGTTTGCCCTGCGCGTCGCGAAGGCGCTCGGCAAGCCCGTCACCGGCGGCAGCGACGCCCACTCGACCGCCGGCATTGGCTTCTACTGCACCGTCTTCGAGCGGGAGCTGCACACGCCCGAGGAGATGCTGCGCGAGCTGCACGCGGGCCGGTTCCATGCGCACCACGGCCTGCTCCATGGCAAGCTGACCTACTTCACCGAGACGAGCCTCGAGGAGGCGGCACCGGGCCTCGCCACGTAACCCCCGCGCATGGCGGCATCTGCCGCGCGCGCGGTCGCATCGTGTTACACTCGGACGTGCGCTGTCCTGACGCGGCGCCGCGCCGTGCGTCCGTGCCCGGCGCCTGGAAACTCATCCCATGTCGTACGTCTCGCTCGACCTCGAAACCACCGGCCTCGACCCGGAGGTGGACGAGATCATCGAAGTCGCTGCCATCCGCTTCGACACGACGGGGGTGCTCGACCGTTTCCAATCGCTCGTCAACCCGGGGAAGCGCCTCGAATACCGGATCGAGATGCTCACAGGCATCGACCCGGGCGAGCTGGAGACGGCGCCCCATTTCGGGTCGATCGCGCCGGAGCTCGTACGCTTCATCGGATTCGACGCGATCGTTGGGCAGAACCCGTCGTTCGATGTGACGTTTCTGGCGCGCAAGGGCGTCCAGGTGTTCGGGCCAGCGTACGACACGTTCGAGCTGGCGAGCATTCTCCTCACGGGGCTGCACGAACACTCGCTCGGCGCGATTGCCGACCACCTCGGCATCACGTTCACGAACCGGCACCGCGCGATGGCCGACGCGGAGGCGGCGCGCGAGGTGTTCGCGGCCCTGCGCGCGCGCCTCGCCGCCGCGCCACCCGACGTCCTGGCCGAGGCGGAGCGCATCGCCTCAGCGAGCGATTGGCCCCTGCGCCACCTGCTCCGGGAAGTGGCCGCCGAGCACCCGCGTACGCCTGGAGACTGGGACTCCGACGGGACCGTGCATGGCTTCGTGAAGGTGCCGGCGGCGATCGGCGAGCCGGTCGTGCCGTCGCCCCGCCCCGTCCGCGTTGACCCGGACGAGGCGCAGCGGCTGATCGCGTCGGGCGCCGCGCGGCGCGCGCTCGAGACCTTCGAGGACCGCCCGGAGCAGGTGCGCATGGCGCACGCCGTGGGCAACGCGATCGCGGACGGGCAGCACCTGGTCGTCGAGGCGGGCACCGGGGTCGGCAAGTCGCTCGCCTATCTCGTGCCGTCGGCGCTGCACGCGTCGCGCAACAGCGCCCGCACGGTGATTTCGACGAACACCATCAACCTGCAGGAGCAGCTCGCGGCGCAGGACATCCCGCTCGCGCGGCGGATCCTCGCGGATGCGGGTATCTCGGAGGAAGACCTGCGCGTCGCGCAGCTCAAGGGCCGCCAGAACTATCTCTGCCTCCTCCGCTGGGCGGCGGCCCGGCGGCAGGCTGCGCTCTCGGCCGACGAGGCGCAGGTGCTCGTCCGCATGTTGTTCTGGCTCGGCCGCACCGACACGGGCGACCGCGCCGAACTGAACCTGCGCCGGAGCGAGGACCCCGCGTGGAGCCGCCTGAGCGCACAGGACGCCGGCTGCCTCACGTCGCAGTGCATCTACGTCCGCGACGGGTCCTGCTTCCTGCACCGGGCGAAGAAGCGCGCCGAGGCCGCGCACGTGCTCGTCGTCAACCATGCGCTCCTCCTCTCCGACGTGGCAGCCGGCGGGAACGTGCTGCCCGAGTATCAGCACCTCGTGGTCGATGAGGCGCACCACCTGGAGGACGAGGCCACGCGCCAGTTCGGCTTCACCGGCGGTGAGGCGGACCTCATCGACTGGCTCGACCGGGTGCACACGCGCGGCGGCCGCGAGCGGGAGGGCGGCGTCGTCGGCTTCGTCCTGAGCGCCACCCGCACCGCGTCGCAGGCCACCGGCCCGGCGCCGGACCTGCAGCGGATCGCCCGCGCCCTCGTCCAGTCCGTCGCACGCGCCCGCGAACACGTCCCGGCATTCTTCCGCCTGCTGCAGACGTTCGCGCAGCAGCACGGCTCCGGCGGCGGGGAGTACGACGAGCGCCTGATGCTCAACCGCGGGATGCGCGTGCAGCCGGACTGGGCCGACGTCGAGGCGGCCTGGTTCGACGCCGAGGAGCGGCTCGCCGAGACGGCGGGCATCGTCGAGGAGCTCGCCTCTGCGATCGCGCAGGCGGATCCGGCCGAGGTGCTCGACCGCGACGCTCTTGCGGCAGAAGCTGGCGAGCTCTGCGTAGCGGGTGAGACGTTGCGGCGCAACATCACCCGGATCATCGCCGAAGACGACCGCGCGACGATCTGCTGGCTAACACTGACCCGCCGCGACGCATCTCCGTCGCTGTCCAGCGCGCCCCTCGCCGTGGCCGACACGCTCAAGACCAGGCTCTTCGACCCCAGAGAGAGCGCGGTGCTGACGAGCGCGACGCTCAGCACGGACGGCCACTTCGAGTACATCAAGCAGCGCCTGGGGCTCGAAGCGCCAGAGGAACTGCTGCTCGGATCACCGTTCGACTACCGGCAGTCGACGCTGATCCTCACGCCCTCGGACATGCCGGAACCGGCGCAGGTCGGCTACGCCGCGGCCACCCAGAGCGCCCTCATTGACCTCGTGCGGGCGAGCGAGGGGCGCGCGCTGGTGCTGTTCACGTCGCACGCCGCCCTGCGCACCGCGTACAACGGCATCAAGCGCCCGCTCGAAGAGCAGCAGATCCTCGTGCTTGGCCAGGGCATCGATGGCGCGCCCAGGCAGCTCCTGGCGGCGCTGAAGTCGAGCCATCGCACCGTCATCCTCGGCGCGGCGAGCTTCTGGGAGGGCGTCGACGTGACGGGCGAGGCGCTCTCGATGCTGATCATCGCGCGGCTGCCGTTTTCGGTGCCGTCGGACCCTGTGTTCCAGGCGCGCTCCGAGCTGTTCGACCAGCCGTTCGAACAGTACGCCATCCCGCAGGCGATCCTGCGCTTCAAGCAGGGGTTCGGACGCCTGATCCGCCGCAATACCGACCGCGGCGTGCTGGTGGTGCTGGACCGGCGGCTGCGCAGCAAGCAGTATGGCGCGTCGTTCCTGCGCTCGCTGCCGCCGTGCACACTGCGCGACCTGCCGCTGCGCGACCTGCCCTCCGAGGTCGCTGCCTGGCTCGCGCGCCCATCCGCCGCTACACCCGCGTGAAGGTCAGTCTTCGCCCGCTCGCCCCGGCCGATGCGGCATGGCTCGACCCGTGGCTCGCGGACGTAGCGGCATCACTTGGCTGCGAGGTTGCGGTGTCCGCGGAAGCGCTGTGGGCGCGAACGGCGCAGGATCGCGCAGTGCGTCTTCGTGCGATCGAACGCGACGGCGCGCCCGCCGGCGTTGTGGTGTACACGCTGCACAGACCAAGTCGCGGCTCGGCGACCATCGATCTGGTCGCCACGCCCGCCGATCAGGCGCGCAGGGGCGCCGGTATGACAGCGGCGCGGCTGGTCGAAGGCGAGATGCGCGCGGCGGGCATCTCGCGTGTATACGCCCAGGCGCCAGCGGCGCACGGGATCGCGGTCTACTTCTGGATCCGGCTCGGCTATCGCCCGCTGCTGCGGCCTGCGTGGCCCTGCGAGCGCCCCGGCGTCGGCTGGATGATGCGCGACATCACGTCTCGGACACGCGCACGCCGCGAGAGGACAGGCGGGCGCACGGAGCGGTGACGGAGCCCGTAGGCGGTACCGGCGCGCGTCACCCGCGCCGGATCACGGCCCGCGTTCCTGCTCGTCCGGGTGCACGACCTCGTCGACCCACTCGGCGGCGGTGTCGCCACGCGTTCGCGCCTTGTCGCGTGCCTTGATCCGCCGTGCGACGATCACGTTGGTCACGAACACGTGCGCGAGCACGTAGCCTGCCCCGAGCAGCGCCACGATGCGAAGCGCGGTGCCCGCGTCCGACGCCGGCGGGTTGAAGAGGCTGTCCACCAGCAGCCCTGCGACGAACGCGGCCAACACCGGGAAGGTGCGCCACTTCCACTCCGGGAGGTTGGGCGCGCGGCGCACCGGGGCTTCGGCGGCCGTCGCTTTCTCCTTGTCCGCCGTGCGGCTTCGCGGCCTTCGCCGCGTCCGCTTCGATGCTGCGCTCTTCCCTGGCATCGCTAACCCGACATCACACGCCGCATACGGCCCCGCCGGCGCTCACGTGCGCCTCCGGTACCGCCGCGGGCGCGGGCGTGCCGCCGGACGCGGCCGCACGGGCATCTGGCGGATCTGACGAGGGCCCTTCGTCGGCGATGGCTCGCTGCCGCCGTCCGCGAGGCAGTTGTTGCAGGCGAACTGGAGCGCCATGTACTGCTCGTCGATCCACACCTGGCCGCAGTCCTTCGCCTCGATATCGTTTCGCTGGTTCAGGTGGTAGCGCTGGTCGCACCAGTTGCAGGCGGCCGACATGCGCTCGTCGACGGGCTCCCCGCACACGGCGCACCTGAAGGTCACAGCGCTGCCCTCACTCGCCACCCGGTTCGAACTCCATCATCGAATGCGCGGCCGTGGAGTCGCGGATGCTCGCCGCGAAGCGGAGGATGAGCGCCCGCTCGTCGTCGCGGTCGCGCGCCCAGCCGTCGAGCCGCGCGGCGCGCACGAGCTGGAGGCCACGCTGGACCTGTGGGCCTTCCGGTACGCCCATGTCGATCAGGTCATGGCCGTTGAGGATCGGGCGTGCGTCGCGCCACTCCTCAAGGTAACGAAGCATGATTTCCCGGGCAATCGCGTTGCCCGTCGTGCGTGCGTAGGCGCCGATCGCCGCGCGCGGATACCGGTCGAGCAGCATCGCCACACCCGACGGCTTCAGGTCGGGCCGCCGGAGCAAGTCGCTCACCGCCCGCAGCGCCGCGACGCCCCTGACTGCGGCGGCCTCGTCCCGCTTCAGACGCAGGCGGCGGACCACACCCTCCGCGTGCTCCGGAGACGCCCCCGAAGCGAGCAGCGCGAAGCCGTAGGGAGCGCATTCCTTCGCCGCGACTCCCCCGGCAGCGTACGCCTCACTCTTCGCCGCGCTCCAGTGGAGCGCTGCCTGCAGCGCCTGGAGTGCGCCCGCCGTGTGCGCGGCCTCCAGCGCGGCACCCGGCGGAGTGTCCGCGAGCATCAGCTCGACCTCACGCCGCATCCGCTCGCCGCTGACGGCCTGCAGGTACGGCAGGCCCGACGCGAGCAGCGATGCCGTCCGCGGCTCGATCACGAACTCCAGGCGAGCGGCGTACCGGAAGGCCCGGAAGGCGCGCGTCGGGTCATCGATGAACGAGCGGGCGTGGAGGACGCGGATGGTCCTTGCCGCGATGTCGGCGATGCCACCCGACGGGTCGAGCAGCGCAGCCTCGCCGCTGAGGCGCAGCGCCAGGGCGTTGCAGGAAAAGTCCCGGCGCCTGAGGTCGGCCTCGATCGTCGCCGGCGCCGTCTCCGGCAGCGCGCCCGGCCGCGCGTACGTCTCCGTGCGGGCGGTCGCCACGTCGATGCGAACCCCCCGGACGACCGTGCTCGCCGTCCCGAACCGCGCGTGCCCGGTGATGCGCGCGCGCGGCAGCGCTGCCCGCAGGATGGCCGGCGCGTCCCCCTCGAGCGTCAGATCGAGGTCGGCGAGTGGTCTCGCGAGGAGCAGGTCACGGACGCTGCCGCCGACCGCGAAGACGCCGGCCCCGGCGGGCACCGCGGCGATGAGGGCGGCCACCGCCTCGTTGACAGCGGCGGGCAACAGCGCCGCCAGGCTGCCGCGCAGCACGGCGGGATCGGGCGGTCCGCTGACCATGTCTCAGTATGACTCGCGCGGCCGGCGAGACGCTGCCAACGCCCCCACAGGCGACGGCCGGCGGCCCTGAATCGAATCTGGAGACAGGGATGATGCGCTTGATCGTTCCCGGATCGCACGCTAGACTCACGGCGCTTATGCGGAGGTGCGCTGCGCCTCCGTTTGTGTGTCTGGCGCTGACGTCCGCCGTCCCCGGTGGACGGGAGGAGATCCGATGGAACTCGTCTGGTTGGTACCTGCCGCGGGTCTGGCAGCGGTGCTCTTCGCGCTGTGGCTCGCGCGCGACGTGCTCAGCCGCGACACCGGCACCCCGGCCATGCAGGAGATCTCCGGCATGATCTTCGAAGGGGCGATGGCGTTCCTCTCGCGCCAGTATCGCACCATCGCCATGCTCGCGGTCGTCACCGCGGTCGCGATCGCCATCATCGTCGGCTCGATCTCGAACGGTGTGAGCCCGGTCGTGTTCGACAGGACAACGGGCGTGCTCGGGTTCTCGAAGCAGCAGGCGATCGGGCGCTGGGAGGAGGGGCTCCTCACCGGCATCGCCTTCCTCGTGGGCGCGGCCTGCTCGGCGCTCGCGGGCTATATCGGCATGTTCATTGCGGTCCGCTCGAATCTGCGGACGGCCGCGGCGGCCCAGAAGAGCCTCCGGGACGCCATCACCGTGTCGCTGCGCGGTGGCGCGGTCTCCGGCTTCCTCGTGGTCGCGCTGAGTCTGCTCGGCGTGTCGGGCATCTTCCTCGTGTACAGCCGCATCCTGGGTAACCCGCCGCAGATTGCGCCGTTCCTGATCGTTGGGTTCGGCTTCGGCGCCAGCTTCGTCGCACTCTTCGCCCAGCTCGGCGGCGGCATCTACACGAAGGCGGCCGATGTCGGCGCTGACCTCGTCGGCAAGGTCGAAGCTGGCATCCCCGAAGACGACCCGCGCAACGCCGCCGTCGTCGCCGACCTCGTGGGTGACAACGTCGGTGACTGCGCCGGCCGTGGCGCCGACCTCTTCGAGTCGATGTCGGCCGAGAACATCGGCGCCATGATCCTCGGGATCGCTATCTACCAGGTCACCGGCAAGATCGACTGGATCATGTTCCCGCTGGTGTTGCGGTCATTCGGGATCATCGCCACGATCGTCGGCCTCACATCCGTGCCCTTCTTCACCGACCCGAACCCGAAGAGTACGCAGGACCCGATGACGCCGCTCAACTACGGCTTTTACGTGGTGTCGGCGCTGTCGGTCGTGGGGCTGTTCATCGCGACCTACGTAATGCTCGGCAGCGCGTGGTACTGGTTCTTCTTCTGCGGCATCATCGGCATCGCGACGGGCATCGCATTCGTGTACATCACGCAGTACTACACATCAGGCTCGTGGCGTCCGGTGCAGGAGATCGCCAACGCGTCGCGGACCGGGCCGGCTACCAACATCATCATCGGCACGGCCGTGGGGTTCGAGACCACGGCGCTGACCGCGATCGCGATCGGCCTCGCGCTCGTTGGCTCGTTCTCACTCGGATCGCAGGCGGATCTGGGCCCCGCGATTCCGGGCTTCACGACGGGCATCTTCGGCACCGCCGTCGCCACGATGGGCATGCTGATGTCGGCCGCGTACATCCTGAGCATGGACACCTTCGGGCCGATCACGGACAACGCCGGCGGCATCACCGAGATGTCCGGCGCACCGGAGAGTGCCCGCGAGATCACCGACAAGCTCGATGCGGTCGGCAACACGACCAAGGCACTGACGAAGGGGTACGCCGTTGCTTCCGCGGGCCTGGCAGCGTTCCTGCTCTTCTCGGCCTTCCTCGACAAGATCAAGGAGCGGCTCGGCATCCCGCTGACCGCGGAGCTCCCCATCGACCTCTCGAAGGTCGACGTCTTCGTCGGCGGCCTGCTTGGCGTCATGCTCGTGTTCCTGTTCAGCTCGCTCGCCATCCGCGCGGTGGGCAACGCCGCCAGCGCCATCATCGAGGAGGTGCGGCGCCAGTTCCGCAACGACCCGGGCATCATGGCCGGGACGTCTCGACCGGACTACGCGGCCGCGGTGGACATCACGGCCCGCGCCGCGCTGCGCCAGATGATCGCGCCGGGGGTGCTCGCCGTCGGCCTGCCCGTCGCGGTGGGCCTCATCTTCCGGTTCGCCCGCAATGACAACGTCGTCGTCAACGGCATCACGTACAACCATGCGTCCGGGTGGCTTGCGGTCGCCGGCGTGCTGATCATCGGCACCATCGGTGGCATCCTCATGGCGACGGTGCTGAACAACGGCGGCGGCGCCTGGGACAACGCGAAGAAGTTCATCGAGTCCGGCGGTCTCAAGGAGCTGCCCGTGCCTGCCGCCGTCGGCGCAGGCAGCAGCGAGCCCGTCGCGCCCGGCGCGGGCGACCTGAAGGTCCTCGGCAAAGGGAGCGAAGCGCACAAGGCCGCGGTCGTCGGTGACACCGTCGGCGACCCGTTCAAGAGA
>JAKAMA010000039.1 GCA_021813085.1 Chloroflexota bacterium
GCGGACCGCGCGGGCGACCACCTGCACATCGAGTTCGCGCCGCCGTACCGGACGCGTGACAAGCTCAAGTACCTCGCCGGCATCGAGACCGGCGCCGGGACGTTCATCAACGACACGGCCCCCGAGGACACGGCGCGCGCCCTGCGCGCAGCGGCGCCCGCGACGTGAGCGCGGCGCGCGTCGATGCGCTCGCCGCCGCCTTCCGGCGCGAGTTCGGCCGCCCGCCGGAGGGCGTCAGCGAGGCGCCGGGCCGCGTCAATCTGATCGGCGAGCACGTCGATTATAACGACGGGCTCGTGCTGCCCTTCGCGGTCGAGCGCAGCGTGCTCTGCGCGTGGGCGCTGCGCGATGACACGGCCGTCCGGGCGTACGCCGCCGACTTCGACGAGCGCTCGGTCTTCGCCCTCGGCGCGATCGCGCGCGAGGCGGCCGGGGCGTGGGGCAACTACGTCCGCGGCGTCGTCGCGGCCCTGCGGGATGCCGGTCACGCGATCTCCGGCCTCGACCTCGCCCTGACCGGCGATGTGCCGTCCGGCGCGGGGCTGTCGTCGTCCGCGGCGGTTGAAGTATCTGTTGCCGGTGCCCTCAGGGACGCGTTCGGGCTAGCGCTGTCCGACCCCGGCCTTGCGCTGCTCTGCCAGCGCGCCGAGAACGAATTCGTCGGCGTGCAGTCCGGCATCATGGACCAGTTCGCGTCCGTGCTCTCGCATCGTGACGCGGCGCTGCTCGTCGACTGCCGGACGCTCGCGCATCGCGACGTGCCGCTGCGGCTCGCGCGGGCGGGGCTCGCGGTCGTCATCACGGACAGCGGTGTGCGCCGCGCGCTGCTGTCGAGCGCCTACAACGACCGCAGGCGGGAGTGCGCGGAGGCCGTCATCCGCCTGCGCGACGTGCTCCGGCGCCCGGAGCTTGCCTCGCTGCGCGATGTCTCGCTCGACGAGGCTGCGGCGCTGGCGGACGACAGCGACGACGTGCCGCTGCGGCGTGCGCGTCACGTCGTCAGCGAGATCGCGCGCGTCGCCGCCGCGGCCGAAGCCCTCGAACGCGACGACTTCACCATGCTCGGGCGGCTGATGGTGGAATCGCACCTGAGCCTGCGCGACGACTACGCGGTGAGCACGCCCGAGCTGGACCTGCTCGTCGCGCTGGCGACGGCGCAGCCGTACGTCGCCGGCTCGCGGCTCACCGGCGCCGGCTTCGGCGGCTGCACCGTCAGCGTCGTGCAGGCGGACGCGGCCGGCCGCTTCGCGCGCGACGTCGTCGCGCCGTACGAGGCGCGCACGGGCCACCGCGCCACGACCTACCTGACCTCGCCGCAGGACGGCCTCCGTACCTGGCGGCTCGTGTAGGGGCGCAAGGCCTTGCGCCCCGGTGCGGGGGCGGACGCCCGCGCGTCCCCGATCCGTCGCGTGGGCGCAAGGCCTGTGCCCCTACGGTGCAACGCCATCCCTGCCGCTGGCCGCCGTCGTCCCATCCTGAACCTGCGCCGGCGGCGGGCAGATTCGGCGGGGGGGGGGGGGGTCGCAGGGCCTCGTCAGGGCGCGGGAATGAGCTCGCGATCTCGGGGCTAAAGCCTGGGCTAACCCCGCCGACAATCCCTAGGAAGTTCACCTACGAGTCCCTCGTGGGCAGGGGCACAGCAGGCCGCCGGGGGGCGGCCGCGCGAATCAGGAGGTTGGCTATGAGGGCGTTGCGCAGGCTCCTCGGCCGGTTCGGGGAGGAGCGGGGCATCACCGGCCTCGAGACGGCGATCATCCTCATTGCGTTCGTCGTCGTGGCGGCTGTCTTCGCGTTCGTCGTGCTGAGCACCGGGCTCTTCAGCTCGGAGCGTGGCAAGGAGGCCGTCTACGCCGGCCTGGCGAAGACGCGCGGGACGATGGAGCTGTCGAGCGGCGTCATCGCCAACTCGAACGGCACGAACGTGACGACGGTCCAGTTCGACATGACGCTGGCGGCGGGCGGTGATTCCGTGAACCTGGACCCGGCCGCAACCACGAACCGCACGGTGATCAGCTACATCGACGCCAGCAAGGTGATCAACAACCTGGCGTACACGGTGACGCCGATCACCGGCAACGCCAACAAGCTGCTCGAGCCCGGCGAGCTGCTTGAGATCTCGATCGACCTGGCGGGCGCCGGCCTGACGATCGGCCCGAACACCATGTTTTCGCTCGAGGTGAAGCCGCCGACCGGCTCCTACCTCGTGATCCAGCGCACGACGCCGCCCGCGCTCGCGACGGTGATGGAGCTGAACTAGGGATCCCCCGGCTCTGCCGGACGGGCCTGAGGTGCAGGCAGGCGGGCGGCGCAAGCCGCCCTCTTGCTGCTCTCCCCCTGCCGGGCGACGCGAAGCCCGGACGGGCCTGTCGGCGTGGAGCATAGCCGCCCCGGCTGTGCGTCCGGCGAAGCCGGACCAATGCGGCGTGGAGCATAGCCGCCCCGGCTGTGCATCCGGCGAAGCCGGACCACTGCGGCACGGTGCCTCACCCGCAGGGCACGCCATCGTGGCCTCGGTCGCCAGCGGACGGCGCAAACACGCGCCCGGCGTGTCATCATGCGGCATGGCGATGAACAGCGACGCGCACCAGGACCCGCCGGCCGTGCCTGGCATCGAGCCGCTGGAGCCGGCGTCCCGGCGCCTGACGCCGACGCGTCAGCGCATGCGCCGCCGCACCGGCTCGGGTGACCGGGCGCTCGACGCGCAGATCCACGCGCTCGTCGAGTCGGCCGGCGCCGCCGATGCGGACCTCCTCGAAGACATCGTCGAGACGGCCTTCCGCATGGCGAAGGGCGCCAACCGCGGCGAGATGAAGCTGGTGAGCCGCTCGTTCCGCGAGCTGGGCCGCTCGTTCCGCATCTTCGCGCCGTACCGCGCGCGGCGGAAGGTGAGCATCTTCGGGTCAGCGCGCACGCTCGCGGGGCACGCCGAGTACGCGGTCGCGCGCGAGTTCGCGCGGCAGATGGCGGCACGCGGCTGGATGGTGATCACCGGCGCCGGCCCGGGCATCATGGCGGCGGGCCACGAGGGCGCCGGCGCCGAGAACAGCTTCGGCGTCGGCATCAAGCTGCCGACGGAGCAGAGCGCAAACGAGTTCATCGCCCGCGACCCGAAGCTCATCGACTTCAAGTACTTCTTCACGCGCAAGATCACGTTCATGAAGGAGTCGGACGCCTTCGCTCTGCTCCCCGGCGGGTTCGGGACGATGGACGAGGCGTACGAGCTGCTCACCTTGATGCAGACCGGCAAGACGGCGATCCGCCCCGTCGTGCTGCTCGATACGCCCGGCGGCACGTACTGGCGCGAGTGGCTCGACTTCGTCCGCCGCCACGTCGTCGACAAGGGGCTCGTCTCGCCCGACGATATGGCGTTCTTCACGCTCGCGCCCTCGGTCGAGGACGGGATCGCCGAGATCGAGCGCTTCTACAGGAACTACCACTCGGCCCGCTATGTCGGCGAGCGGCTCGTGCTGCGGCTACGGCGCGCGCCTTCGCCGGCGCAGCTCGAGCGCCTCAACGGCGACTTCGCCGACATCGTCGCGGCCGGCAAGATCCAGCGGATCGCGGCGACCGCCGAGGAGGTGGCCGACGACGACTGCGTCGCCCTGCCGCGCGTCGCCCTGCGCGCGGACCACAACTTCGCCCGCATCCGCCAGCTCATCGACGCCCTCAACGAGATCTGACGCGTCTCTGAGCCCGCGCCGTACGGCCCGGCGCCGGTGTTCCGGTGCCCATTGCCGGAAGGGCTGCTAGACTGCGCTCCGGGTGCGCCGAGCGCTGCGGTGGAGCGCCAATGCGGGAAGGAGCCGGCATATGCCAGGAGAGATGGTGTCATTCGCGAGCAACGGCGGCGAGGCGGGCGGCTACCTCGCTCGGCCGGCGTCGGGCCGGGGGCCCGGCGTGATCGTCATCCAGGAGTGGTGGGGGCTGGTGCCGCACATCCGGGACGTCGCCGACCGCTTCGCCGGGGCGGGCTACCTGGCGCTGGCGCCGGACCTCTACCACGGCCAGAAGACCACGGAGCCCGACGAGGCCGGCAAGCTGATGATGTCGCTGCGGATGGACGAGGCGGCGAAGGACATGGGCGGCGCCTACGAGTACCTGAAGGACCACAGCGCCTGCACGGGAAAGGTCGCCTCCGTCGGCTACTGCATGGGCGGCGGGCTCTCGCTCTACCTGGCCACCCTCAAGCCGCTCGATGCCTGCGTCGTCTACTACGGTGTGCTCCAGGGCGTGCAGCCCGACCTCTCGAAGCTCGCCGGGCCGGTGCTCGGGCACTACGCGTCGGACGATGCCTGGGCGAGCCCGCAGGTCGCGCACAGCCTGGAACAGCAGATCCGCGACGCCGGCAAGCACGCCCAGATCTACATCTACGAGGGCACCGACCACGCATTCTTCAACGACACGCGCCCGGAGGTCTACAACAAGGCCGCGGCGGAGCTCTCGTGGGACCGCACGATGGCCTTCTTCCGCGAGCACCTGAAGTAGCGCATGGCCGAGGAGTGGCGGCGCGACGGCTACCTGGTCAGCACCGACCCGTCGAAGCTCGACCTGGACGTCGTGCACCGCTGGCTGTCGGAGTCGTCGTACTGGGTGCCGGGCATCCCGTTCGACGTCGTGCGGCGCGGCGTCGAGGGCTCGCTGAACTTCGGGCTCTATGCCGAAGGCGGTGCGCGCACCATCGGCCTCGCCCGCATCATCACCGACTTCGCGACGTTCGCGTACGTCTGCGACGTGTTTGTGCTGGAAGAGTTCCGCGGCCAGGGCCCTGGGCGTCTGGCTGATGGCGTGCGTCGCCGCGCATCCGCGCATGCAGGGCCTCCGCCGCTGGATGCTGGGTACGAAGGACGCGCACACGCTGTACGAGAAGACCGGCTTCGGGCCCGTCGCCAACCCCGACCGCTGGATGGAGAAGGCCGACCCGGGCATCTACCGCCGTCCGCGGGACGGGTAGCGCAGCCCGGACAGCGGGCGCACTTCGCCGGTCGGTTGTGACGCCGGTGGTCCGGCAGGAGAGGAACGACGATGAAAGCTGCCGTGTACTACGAGACGGGCGCGCCCGAGGTCTTCCGGTACGAAGACGTACCGGACCCGCCGCTCCACCCGAAGGGCGTGCTGATCGACGTGCAGGCGATTGGCATCGAAGGCGGCGACGTGCTCAACCGCGCCGGCGGCGCCATGACGTCGCAGCCGCATATCGTCGGCTACAACTGCGCCGGCGTCGTGCGCGAGGCCGGCGCCGAGGTCAGCGGCCGCAAGCCCGGCGACCGCGTGACGGCGCTGATGGCGAGCGGCTCGCACGCCTCGGTGGTCTCCGTCCCGGCGACGTCGACCTGGCTCGTGCCGGACGGCTGCGCGATCGAGCACGCGGCGTGCGTGCCCGTCTCGTGGGGGATGGCGCACGACTGCCTGTTCGAGTTCGGCCGGCTGAAGGCGGGCGAGACGGTGCTCGTGCAGGCCGGCACCAGCGGCGTCGGCATCGCCTGCGTCCAGCTCGCGCATCGCGCCGGCGCGCGGGTGATCGCGACATCTTCGAGCGACGAGAAGCTCGAGCGGCTCCGGCAGTACGGCATGGACATCGGCGTCAACTACCGGAGCGGCGACTTCGTCGATGCCGTGCGGAAGGCGACGGACGGGCGTGGCGTCGACCTCGTCGTCGACTCCGTTGGCGGCAGGACGCTCGAAGGCAGCATCCAGTGCGCGGGCTACCGCGGGCGGGTGATCACCGTCGGCAACGTCAGCCGCGAGGGCAAGACCATCGACATCAGCGCGCTGAGCGGCAACAACGCGTCGGTCACCGGCGTCTTCTTTGGTCTGGAGACGTTCCGGAGCCCGGGGCGCGTCGTGCCGATGCTGGACGGCCTCCTGCGCGACATCGCGCGGGGCGAGCTGAGGGTTGTCGTCGACCGCACGTACCCGCTGTCCGCCGCCGCGGCCGCGCACGCGTACATCGAGAGCCGCCAGGCGTTCGGGCGCGTGGTGCTGGTGCCGTGAACGCTGCTCCACGTACGGTTCTCTGTGAGGGCGAGGGCGTGCGCATCGCTTGCACGGTGCGCGGCGAAGGCCCGCCGGTCGTGCTCGTGCCGTCGCTCGGCCGCGGCGCCGGTGACTTCGACGACCTCGGCCGGCGGCTGGCCCAGGCTGGCTTCACCGCCGCCGCCATGGACTGCCGGGGCGTCGGCAAGAGCACGGGCCCGATGGATCATCTGACGCTGCACGATTACGCGCGCGATGTCGCCCTGGTGATCGCGTGCATTGGCGGCGCGCCCGCCCACGTCGTCGGGCACGCGTTCGGCAATCGCGTGGCGCGCTGCGCCGCCGCCGATGCTCCGGCGCTGGTGCGCAGCGTCACGCTCCTCGCGGCCGGCGGGCAGGTCGAGCCGGACGCGGACGCCTGGCGGGCGCTCGCCCGCGTCTTCCGTGCGGACCTGCCCGATGCCGACCATCTCGCGGCCGTCGCGACGGCGTTCTTTGCCCCCGGCCACGACCCCGCGGTGTGGCGCGACGGCTGGTGGCCGGAGGCCGCCGCCGCGCAGCGCGCCGCGGTCGCCGCGACGGATCCGCACGACTTCCGGGGCGGCGGCGACGCGCCGATGCTGATCGTCCAGGGCCTTGGCGACCGGGTGGCCCCGCCGGCCAACGGCAGGGCCCTCCGCGATGAGTCGCCCGGCCGTGTGCGGCTGGTGGAGATCGCGGACGCCGGGCACGCGCTCTTGCCGGAGCAGCCGGAGGCGGTGGCCGCGGCGGTGCTCGACTTCCTCCGGCTGATCGAGGCCCGGTAGGCGAGGCACCGCCGGTAGTATCGTCGTCGGCGGCAGTCGGCGCCAGACGCCGCACGTGGCCCCGCGTCGCGGGCGGCGCCCGTGCGCGCCGGATGCGGGGATCCCCGCGGTTGTCTCGGCGCCCGCGCCGCGCCTATACTCCTCGCACAGGCGAAGACGGAGCCGAGTACGCCGCCGAGCCGCTGCTGAGCGAATCCGGGTACGGTGCGAGCCGGATGCAGCGTCGGTGGCCGAAGATCCCTCCCGAGCCGGCGCGCGGAACCCCGGCGGGGCAGTAGGCGCGCCCGGAAGCCCACCGTTCCCAGGGCAGGGCGTGATCGCGCCCGGAATGAGTGCCCCGCCGAGAGGCGGGGAACAAGGGTGGTACCGCGGGTCGAACGTCGAGCCCGTCCCTTTCGTGGGGGCGGGCGTTTTGTTACCTCACCCCCGGCCCCCTCTCCGACGAGTGGAGAGGGGGAGCACGAGCCTTGCGGGTCCGCTGCGCCGCGGTCTGCGTCGCCGGCATCGGCGCGATCAAGGGTGATAGGGGGACGTCACGGGAAGGGTGCGTGATGGGACGAGGTGAGACGACCCGCCCGAGGTGGAAGATCTCGCCGGAACTTCGGCGGCGGATGATGCTGGTCGCACGTGATCTGCGTGCGAGGAGCACGCGGGGGGAGGACCTGCTGTGGGAAGGACTGCGCAATCGGAGGCTTCTGGGCCGGAAGTTTCGGCGCCAGCAGCCGGTCGGGCCATTCGTCCTTGACTTCTACTGCAGCGAGGAGCGGCTCGCCGTCGAAGTGGATGGATTGGTGCACGGACAGCAGCGCGAGGCGGACGCTGAGCGGCAAGCGTTGCTGGAGACGCTCGGCATTCGCTTTGTGCGCCTGCGAGACGACCTGGTGCGGACCGACCTGCCGTCCGCGCTCCGCACCATCAGCGCGGCGTTTGGCGCAGCCGGCGAGCTTGCCACGCCGGATCGATGAAGGTAGCTCCCCCTCCCCGCCTGTCGGAGAGGGGGCCGGGGGTGAGGTAACCCATGCAACCAAAACTCATACGGCCGGACTTTGTGCGCCTGCGAGACGACCTGGTGCAGGCCGATCTGCCGTCCGCGCTCCGCACCATCAGCGCGGCGTTTGGCGCAGCCGGCGAGCTTGCCACGCCGGATCGATGAAGGTAGCTCCCCCTCTCCGCCTGTCGGAGAGGGGGCCGGGGGGTGAGGTCCATGCAACCAGTACCGACACGGCCGGACTTCGTCGAGCGCGAGCGGGACACGCTGCGCTGGTGGCAGGAGCGGCGGATGATCGAGCGCTACATCCACCGCAACGACGCATCCGCGCGCCGCTGGTCCTTCATCGATGGGCCGATCACGGCGAACAATCCGATGGGCGTGCACCACGCCTGGGGGCGCTCGTACAAGGACCTCTACCAGCGCTTCCACACGATGCTCGGCGAGAAGCAGCGCTACCAGAACGGCTTCGACTGCCAGGGCCTCTGGATCGAGGTCGAGGTGGAGAAGCAGCACGCGTTCACCTCCAAGAAGGACATCCTGGAGTTCGGCGTCGACCGCTTCGTGCAGGAGTGCAAGGACCGCGTCGCCCACTTCGCTGGCGTGCAGACGCAGCAGTCCGTCCGGCTCGGCTACTGGATGGACTGGGACCACTCCTACTACACGAACTCCGACGAGAACAACTACACGATCTGGATGTTCCTCAAGACGTGCTGGGAGAAGGGCTGGCTGTACAAGGGCCACGACGTGATGCCCTGGTGCCCGCGCTGCGGCACCGGCCTCTCCGAGCACGAGATCGTTACCGAGGGCTACAAGGAGATCACGCACACCAGCGTCTACCTCACGTTCCCGCTCGTCGGGCGCGAGGGAGAGTCGCTGCTCGTGTGGACGACGACGCCGTGGACGCTCGCCGGCAACATCGCGGCGGCGGTGCACCCCGCGCTGACCTACCTGAAGGTGCGCCAGGACGATGAGGTGCTCTACGTCTCGAAGGGTGCGGCGAAGAGCGCGCTGCGCGGCGCGCACGAGGTGCTGGGCGAGCTGAAGGGCGCCGAGCTCGTCGGCCTGCGCTATCGCGGGCCCTTCGACGAGCTGCCCGCACAGCAGGGCGTCGAGCATCGCGTCATCGCCTGGGACGAGGTCTCGGACGAAGAGGGCACGGGCATCGTCCACATCGCGCCCGGCTGCGGCAAGGAGGACTTCGCGCTCAGCAAGGATCACGCCCTCGCGGTCATCGCGCCGACCGACGAGGAGGGCGTGTACCTCGGCGGCTTCGACTGGCTGACGGGCCGCTCCGTGTCCGACGACGCCACGCGCGACGCCATCTTCGACAGCCTGCGCGGGAAGGGCCTGCTCTACCGTACACAGGCCTACACGCACCGCTACCCCGTCTGCTGGCGCTGCGGCACGGAGCTGATCTTCCGGCTCGTCGATGAGTGGTTCATCAGCATGGACGAGCTGCGCCACCGGATCGCCGCCGTCACGCGCCAGATCCGCTGGATCCCGGACTTCGGCCTCGCGCGCGAGCTCGACTGGCTGAAGAACATGGACGACTGGATGATCTCCAAGAAGCGCTACTACGGCCTGGCGCTGCCGATCTTCGACTGCCCGCAGTGCGGCGCCTTCGAGGTCGTCGGCAGCGAGACGGAGCTGAAGGAGCGCGCGGTCGAGGGTTGGGAGGTCTTCGCAGGGCACTCGCCGCACAAGCCCTTCATCGACGCGGTGAAGATCGCCTGCCGCGCCTGCGGTGCCGTCGTGCCGCGCATCCCCGACGTTGGCAACCCGTGGTTGGACGCCGGCATCGTGCCGTTCTCGACGCTCGGCTATCGCCACGACCGCGCGTACTGGGAAAAGTGGTTCCCCGCGCAGTTCATCACCGAGGCGTTTCCGGGCCAGTTCCGCAACTGGTTCTACTCGCTGCTGACCATGGCCACCGCGCTCGAGGACCGGCCGCCGTTCCAGACCGTGCTCGGCCACGCCATGGTGCGCGACGAGCGCGGCGAGGAGATGCACAAGAGCGCGGGCAACGCCATCTGGTTCGACGAGGCCGCCGACACCATGGGCGTCGACGTGATGCGCTGGCTCTTCTTTCGCCAGAACCCCGCGCACAACATCAACTTCGGCTACGGCCCCGCCGACGACGTACGCCGCGGCATGTTCCTGACGCTGTGGAACACCTACGCCTTCTTCGTCACCTACGCCTCGCTCGACGGCTGGATGCCGGGGCCGGTCGATCCGCAGATGTCGCAGATGGGCGCCGAGGTGGGCGGCGAGGCCTCTTCACGCCGGGGCGCGGGCCTTCAGCCCGCGCGTCACGACGCCGGGGCGGAGGCGCCGTGGGCGACGGATCCGCAGATGTCGCAGATGGGCGCAGAGGTGGGCGGCGAGGCCCCTTCACGCCGGAGCGCGGGCCTTCAGCCCGCGCATCACGACACACGCACCGAGCTCGACCGCTGGGCGCTCTCCGAGCTGCACCAGCTCGTCGCCGGCGTCACCGAGCGCCTGCACGACTACGACGCGCTCGGCGCCACGCGCCTCGTCGAGGCATTCGTCGAGGACCTCTCGAACTGGTACGTGCGCCGCAGCCGGCGCCGCTTCTGGAAGTCCGAGAGCGACGCCGACAAGCAGGCTGCCTACGCCACGCTCTACGAGTGCCTCACGACGCTCGCGCGCCTGATGGCGCCGTTCACGCCGTTCCTCGCCGAGGAGCTGTACCGGAACCTGGTCGTCGGAGGCTGGAGGTCGGACGCAAGCGCGCCGCCGCCGGAGAGCGTCCACCTGACCGACTGGCCTGCCTCGGACGCGTCGAAGATCGACCGCGCGCTGTCTGACGAGACGCGGCTCGTGATGCGCGTGGCGTCGCTCGGCCGCGCCGCGCGCGCGAAGGCGCAGCTCAAGGTGCGGCAGCCCGTCGCCGAGCTGTTCGTCAAGCTCCCGACGCGCGCCGACGAGGACGCGCTCCAGCGCCTGGCGCCGCAGCTCCTCGACGAGCTCAACGTGAAGGCGCTGCGCGTCGTGCGCGACGAGGGCGAGTTCCTGCGCTTCGAGGTGAAGCCGAACCTCAAGCTGCTCGGCCAGAAGTACGGCCGCGCCGTGCGGGACATCGCGCAGGCGCTGGCAGCGATGCCCGACGAGCGCCTGGCGCAGGTGGCGCGCGCGGTGGCGGCCGGGGAGACGGTCGAGGTCGCCGGCAAGCAGCTCGCGCCCGACGAGCTGCTCGTCAACGGCCGCGAGCGTGCGGGCTTCGCGTCGGCCGAGGAGGACGGCATCGTCGTCATCGTCTCATCGGATCTGACGCCGGAGCTGGTGCAGGAGGGGCTGGCGCGCGAGGTCGTCCACCGCATCCAGAACCTGCGCAAGGACGCCGGCTTCGAGATCGCCGACCGCATCAGGACCTACTATCGCGCAGAGGGCGACGATGGCGAGCTGCGCGCGGTGATGCAGCGCTACGGCGACTACGTGCGGCAGGAGACCCTGTCCGTCGAGCTGTCAGCCGACGCCCCGCCGCAGGGCGTCCACGCCGAGACGGCGCAGATCGACGGCCGCGAGGTCACGCTCGCGGTCGTGCGGGTGTAAGAGACGCGCCTACGCAGCTCCCTCCCGGTGTTGCTGCATCATGAGGACCGGGCCGGGGACGACGTTGAAGTGCGTGCGTGCGTCCTCCTGGCCCTCGATGCGGGTGACGATCTCGTACGTGCCGGGCTTGTCGAGCAGCAGGGTCATGTTCACGGCGATCTGCGCTCGAGA
>JAKAMA010000386.1 GCA_021813085.1 Chloroflexota bacterium
CTTAGCCGCCAGAAGGTCCTCCCGCCGCAATACGTTGAATTGGACATGGTTGATGTGGAGCCTGACGAAGGTGCGGAGGAAGCTCGCGGCAGAGGGCGCCGAACTGCGCTGGCGTGAGCCACCGCGGCTCCTTCTGTCGGGGCGAGTACATGGGAATATGCGGGACCGTCTCGATGTAGCGCCACGAGCCATCCGCGTGCCGCACGCGCAACGTCGTCGGCGGGTGCACGCCCGGCTCCGCGATGACCGCAGCGAGCGACGCCGCCCCGCGTCCGACGTCGTCCGGGTGCAGCATCTCGATGAGGCTCTTCCCTCGCCACTCATCCTGCCCGTAGCCCATCAGCCGCTCCACGGACGGACTCGCGTACTGCAGGATCCCGTCCGCATCCACGATCGTGATCAGGTCCGAGGCGTTCTGCACCAGCGACCGGAACCGCTCCTCGCTCTGGCGCAGCTCCTCCCGTGAAGCATCGAGGTCCGCGTACAGGCGCACGCCCTTGATCGTCGTCGCTGTCTGCGAGACCAGGGCGCGGAGGAACTCGACCTCTGGCGCCTCGAAACTCCGTGGCGTCGACGACGAAAACGCGATGAACCCCAGCGCCTTCTGCTGGAACAGGATCGGGAACATCGCGAGCGAGAGGATGTGTGCGCGCTCCCAGTAGCGCTGCAAACCCGCCACGTCATCGCGCATCGGTGCAATGTCATCGCGCTCGACCAGTCCCGGGTCGGCGGCATCCTGGATGAGGACGCAGCCGCCCGTCTTCGCCAGCTCGATGCCCATGCGCAGCTCGGCGACCGCCTGCACGCTGTTGCTCCCGCGAAAACGCGCCGCGATGTCGGTATGCGAGTGGCGCGCTACATTCATGGCCCGGTCCACGATCGCATCGGCGGCGTCGTTGTACGTGGCGATGGTGACCCAATCGAAGCCCGATGCCTTCGCGACGGCCGTGGCGATCGCGGTCAGGATGTTGTCTGTGTCCCGTGCCTCGCTGAATGCGGCCGACACGTCGGCGAGCGCTTCAAGTTGCTCCCGCTGTCGCGTGCGCCGCTGGGCGTCGAGCACGTTGCTCACCATGTGCGCGAGGATCGGCCGCGCCGTTGTCACGAACGCCACCTGCGCGTCGGTCAGCCCTTGCGGCCACGGCCCGCGTACGATGAGCAACTCGGAGTTGCTCTCGTCGCCGGGCAGGATCGACGCGAGATGCGTCGCGCTGGCGCCTGCCTTCAGCGCCGTGCTGCCGGATACGATGCGTTCCTGCACGTCGAACAGCGTTGCCGGGAGCGTGGAGCGCGTGGCGAGGCCGCGCCAGACCAGCCAGTAGCCCTTCTGCTTGATCTCGTAGGACGCCGGCTCGCAGTCACAACCGATGCGGATGAAGGCGGGGTCGCCCGCGCGGATGACGTACGCGTCGTCTGCAGCGAGCGCACGGCGCACGACCCGGCACGCGGCCTCGAGTTCCGCCGGGCCGGGCGTGGGTTTCGTGGCGATTGTGGCCAGTTCGTACAACTCGTCGAACACGCGGGTTCCCATCTCGAAGGGCGCACCGTCGAAGTCGTGGCGCCTTCTTATGAGAGCATCGGCCCGGCGTCGGCGCTGTTGAGCCCCATAGCGTTTCAATATGACTTGGAGTTCTCTCAGGCCAGGTCGGGCCGTCCCGGCTCCGCGCCGTCGCCATCCGGCCGTCGTAGAATGGTGCCGGCAGGGCCGACGGGCCCGGGAGTGGATACCGGAGACGCGCATGAGCATCCTGATCAAGCGGGCGTATGAGCCGCCGACGAACGGCGACGGCTACCGCGTCCTGATCGACCGGCTGTGGCCACGGGGCGTGCGCAAGGACGCAGCCCGCATCGATGTCTGGGCGAAGGATCTGGCGCCGAGCACCGAGCTTCGCGCGTGGTTCGGCCACGATCCGGTGCGCTGGGACGAGTTCAGGCGAAGGTACGCGCGGGAGCTGCGCGTGCCGGCCGCCGCGGCGCTGCTCGACGACCTGACGCGACGGGCACGGCGGGGCACCGTCACGCTGGTGTACGCGGCGAAGGACGCGGAGCACAGCAACGCCGCCGCACTGCAGGACACGATCGCCCGTCGCCTGCGAGACGTCGCGCCTGCCAGCGCGCGCCGTGGCTGATCGCGCGAGCCGCTCGTGCACCGCCCCTGCTGCGATCGCGACGTGGGAGCGGATCGCGCGTCCGGCACCGACGCGGCACCACCACGCAGCGATGCGCCCTGTCGCGCGCCACATGTGGCCGCTATACTTAAGCAGATATGTCGCTAGACGATAGAACATCTCTATCGCGCCGCGTTCACACCGTGCGCCGGCTCGAAGCGTGTCACGGGAGCCAGGGTGGCTGACCTGCTGCGGCGCGCCATCGGCTTCTTGACCGACGCCGCGCCGCCGTCCAGGCCCGGCGACTTCAGCACGGCCCGTCGCGTGCTGCCCATCTCCGGCATGGCCATCGCCATCGGTGCTCTGAGCGCCGTCGTCGCGCTTGCGTTGCTCCGGCTCATCGGCTTCTTCACGAATCTGTTCTTCTTTGTTCGCCTCGGCACCAGGCTCGTGTCGCCGGCCGAGAGCCACCTTGGCCCGGCCCTGCTCATCGTGCCGGTGGTCGGGGGCGTCATCGTTGGCGTCATGGCGCGCTA
>JAKAMA010000387.1 GCA_021813085.1 Chloroflexota bacterium
TCCCAGTACTTCCTCAACTACAACTCCAACAAGCGGAGCGTCGTCCTCGACCTCAAGCACCGTCGGGGCCGCGAGACCTTGCTGGCGCTCGTGCCGAAGTTCGACGTCTTCGTCGAAAACTACGGCCCCGGCGTGATGGAAGAACTCGGCCTGGGCTACGAGCAGCTGCGCGAGCACAACCCCGAGATCATCTATGCCCGGATCAAGGGGTACGGCCTGAGCGGCCCGTACGCCAGCTGGAAGTGCTTCGACCCGCTGGCCCAGGCGGCGGCCGGCGCCTTCTCGATCACGGGCGAGTCCGACGGCCCACCCGTGAAGCCCGGCCCGACAATGGCCGACAGCGGCACCGGCATGGAGACCGCCCTCGCGATCACCGCGGCCTGGGCGCAGAAGCTGCGCAGCGGCAAGGGCCAGTTCATCGAAGTCTCGATGCAGGAAGTCATGACGATGTTCATGCGCACGACCGGTGTGATGCAGTGGAACCAGAAGCCCGTCGAGCGGCGCGGTCACCGCGGTGGGGCGCCAACGGGGATGTACCCCTGCGCTCCTGGCGGGCCCGACGACTACGTCTACATGCTGATCTCGGGCACCCGCATGTGGGACCAGCTTTGCGTCGCGATCGGGCGCGACGACCTCCTCGTCGATCCGCGGTTCGAAACCGGCACGTTGCGCATCCGCCACGCCGACGCGCTTGACGCCGAGATCAGCCAGTGGACCCGCCGGCACACGAAGTTCGAGGCGATGCGCATCCTCTGCGAGGGCGGCGTCGCCGCGAGCGCGATCTTCGACACGATGGACGTCTTTAGCGACCCACACCTCAACTCGCGGGGATTCATCCAGCAGATCGACGATCCGGTTCGCGGGCCGATCACGCTGATGGGCTCTCCGATCCGCATGTCCGGCTCGGCCACTCGCCTCGAGCCGGCGCCGCTCCTCGGCGCGGACACCGAGGAGGTTCTGATGAGAGAGCTTGGGCTCAGCGAGCGCGATCTCGCCGAGCTTGCAGGCCAGGGCGCTGTTGGCATCGCCAGCGCGCGGCGCGTCGAACAACCGGGAGGATAACCATGGCAGGAAGCGACCAGGTCACCGGCGCGGCGGTGCTCGCACGCAGCCTCAAGCAGCAGGGCGTCGACTACCTTTTCGGCGTCGTCGGGTTCCCCGTCACCGCGTTCGCGAGCGAAGCCCAGCGCGCCGGCATCCGCTACGTCGGGATGCGCAACGAGCAGGCGGCCTCGTACGCCGCGCAAGCGGCGGGGTACCTCACCGGGCGCCCCCAGGCCGCGACCGTTGTCTCAGGGCCGGGCGTCATCCACGCCCTGGCCGGCCTTGCGAATGCGCAGAAGAACTGCTGGCCGATGATTCTCATCGGCGGCGCCTCGGCGGTCTGGCAGAACGGCACGGGCGCTTTCCAGGAAGAAGACCAGGTGATGGCGGCCCGCCAGTTCACCAAGTACGCGCACGCCGTCGAGCAGGTCGAGCGCATACCGTTCTACGTCGAACAGGCTGTCCGGCACGCGCTCTACGGGCGCCCCGGCGCAGCTTACCTGGACCTGCCCGACGACGTCCTCGGCGGGCAGGCCAGCGTGGACAGCCTCGAGCCGGCGTCGATTGTTCCCGATCCGCCGCGGACGCTCGCCCCGGACGCCTCCATCCGCGCGGCGATCGACGCCGTGAAGTCCGCCCAGAATCCGCTGGTCATCGTCGGCAAGGGCATGGCCTGGTCGCGCGCCGAGCAGGAAGTGCGCGAGCTGATTGAGCGGACTCAGTTGCCGTATCTCGCCACGCCAATGGGCAAGGGCGTCATCCCCGACGACCACCCCCTCTCAACCGCCGCCGCCCGCACCTACGCGCTCCAGAACGCCGATCTCGTTCTCCTCCTGGGCGCGCGCCTCAACTGGATCCTCCATTTCGGCAAGCCGCCCCGCTATCGCGCCGGCCTCCGCGTCGTGCAGCTCGACATCGCCCCTGAGCAGATTGGCGTAAACGTGCCCGCGGAGGTCGCACTCGTCGGCGACGGCAAGGCGATCGTCGGTCAGCTCAACGCGCTCCTCGATCGCGAGCCCTGGCAGTACCCCGCCGAGACCACCTGGCGGAGCGGCCTCGATCGCGCCGCCGCGGACAACGCCTCCGTTACCGAGGCCATGATGCACGACGACTCCGTGCCCATGAACTACCAGCGTGTGCTTCGCGAGATCCGCGACACGCTGCCGCGCGAAACGATCATCGTGAGCGAGGGCGCGAACACCATGGACATCGGCCGCACGATCCTGCCCAACTTCGAAGCGCGGACGCGGCTCGACGCGGGCACGTACGGGACGATGGGTGTCGGCATGGGATTCGCCATCGCGGCGGCAGTGACGAACCCGGGCAAGCGGATCGTCGCGGTCGAGGGCGACTCGGCGTTCGGCTTCAGCGGCATGGAGATGGAGACGATCTGCCGCCACAACCTCCCAATTACCACGGTGGTGATCAACAACAATGGCATCGGCGGCGGCGTTTCCGAGCTGCGGCCAGGCGTTCCCCCGCCGCCGTCGGTCTTGCTGCCGGGCGCGCGCTACGAGCGAGTGATCGAGGCGTTCGGGGGCCGCGGTTTCTACGTCACCGAGCCCGGCGACCTTCGCGCTGCCCTCGAGGCGGCG
>JAKAMA010000388.1 GCA_021813085.1 Chloroflexota bacterium
GCCTAGACCTCCACCGCCACCGGCAGCACCATCGGCCGCCTCCGCGTCTCGTCGTACAGGAACTTCGCGACGGAATCCTTCACCTGCGCGTGCACCGCGCCCCACTCCACGATATGGTCGGCGCCTTCGACCGCGCGCAGCACCTCGTCGCGCGTCCGCTCGATCAGCGAGTCGCTCTCGTCCATATCGACGAAGCCGCGCGATACCACCTCCGGCCGTCCCGCCACGCGCCCCGTCTGCTTGTCCATCGCCAGGATCACCACCACCATGCCGTCCGACGCGAGGTGCTTCCGGTCGCGCAGCACGACGTGGTCGATGTCGCCGACGCCGATCCCGTCCACGTAGACGTAGTCCGCCTCGATCCGTTCCGCGTACTGCGCGGAGTCCGCCGTCAGCTCGAGCACCTCGCCGTCGGTCAGGATGAAGCTCTCCGTCCCCTGGTCCATCGACTCCGCGAGCTGGGCGTGCAACACCATGTGGCGGTACTCGCCGTGCACCGGCACGAAGTACTTCGGCCGCACCAGCGACTGCACGATCTTCAGCTCCTCCTGTGCGGCGTGCCCGCGCACGTGCACGTCGGCGATTCGGTTGTAGAGCACGTTCGCGCCGAGCTTGAAGAGGTTGTCCACCGTCCGGTGCACCAGTGCCTCGTTGCCCGGCACCGCGGACGCCGACAGGATCACCGTGTCGCCCTCGACGATCTTCACGTGCTGGTGGTCCTGGTTCGCCATGCGGGTCAGCGCGGACGTCGGCTCGCCCTGACTGCCCGTGGTGATGATCGCCAGCTTCTCGTGCGGCACCCCCGGCAGCTCCCGCACCGAGACCAGCATCCCCTCCGGCGCGCGCAGGTAGCCGCGCTCGAGCGCCATGTGGACGTTGTCGATCATGCTGCGGCCCGTGATGAACACCCGCCGCCCCGTCCGCTCCGCCGCGTCGAACACCTGCTGCACGCGCGCGATGAGCGACGCGAACGTCGTCACGATCACGCGCCCCTCCGCCTGCGACATCAGCCGCAGGATCGATTCGCCGACGATCTGCTCCGACGGCGTGTAGCCGGGGATCTCCGCGTACGTCGAGTCGCCCAGCAGCAGCAGGACGCCCTCCTCGCCCAATCGCGCCAGCCGCGCCAGGTCCGTTGACTGGCCCATCACCGGCGTGTGGTCCAGCTTGAAGTCGCCCGTGTGGATGCACGTGCCCACCGGCGTCCGGATCGCGTACCCCACGGAATCCGGGATGCTGTGCGCCACCTGGAACGGCTCCACGGTGAAGGGCCCCTCTTCGGCCACGTCGCCGACCCGGAACTCGCGCAGGTCGCTGCTCTGCAGCAGCCGCGCCTCCTTCAGCTTCACGCTGATCAGCCCGTGCGCCAGCGGCGTGCAGTACACCGGCACGTTGATCTGCTTGAGGATGTACGGCAGCGCCCCCGTGTGGTCCTCGTGCCCGTGAGTGATGAAGATCGCCCGCAGGTTCTTGCGCTTCTCGATGAGGTAGCTCACGTCCGGGATCACGAGGTCTACGCCCAGCATCTCCTCCGACGGGAACATCAGCCCGCAGTCGATGGCGATCACGTCGTCGCCATACTCGAACAGCATCATGTTCTTGCCGATTTCGCCGAGCCCGCCGAGCGGGATGACACGGAGCGGTTGTGCTGTCATAAGCTCCTTAGAGGAGGCGCATCTGCTGCGCGTCCTGGTGCTTTGTCTCGCCGGCCGCCGCGTCCACGGCTGCCTGCGCGGGGTTGGCCGCGCGCCGGAGCTGCTCGGGCACCTCCGTCCGGGCCGGCGCTGCGCCGTTCAGCGTCTTCGCCAGGAACTCCGGCAGCCGCGCGAAGTCGGCCTCGATGACGCGCCGCAGCGTCTGCTGATGTAACGCCGCCGCTGGATGGTACATCGGCACGACGATCACGCCGTCCTTCCGCCGTGGCTGGCCGTGCACCCGCCCGATCGCCTCGCCCGGGAAGTACCGCTGCATCGAGTGCCGCCCCAGCGTCACGATCACCTTCGGCGCGATCGCCTCGACCTGCGCGTCGAGGTACGGCTTGCACGCGGCGATCTCGTCCGGCTGCGGGTCGCGGTTGTTCGGCGGCCGGTGCTTCACCACGTTCGTGATGAACACCTGCCGCCGGTCCAGGCCGACCGAGGCGAGCAGCTCGTCGAGGAACTTGCCGGAGGCGCCGACGAAGGGCCGCCCCTGCCGGTCCTCGTAGAACCCCGGCCCTTCGCCGATGAACATGATTTCGGCGCTCGCGTTGCCCTCGCCGGGCACGGGGTTCGTCGTGCCCTGGTAGAGCGCGCAGGCCCGGCACCCTGCCACCTGCTTCGCGATCATCGCGAGCGCGCGCTGCTGTTCCTTCGCGTCCATGCGTTACACCCTCTGCGCTGGCGCGCTCCTCGCGTGCATCATGCGGACCGTGTTGACGACGATCTGGGTGCCGAGCAGGAGCGCCACGACCCCGTACACCCGCTTGAGGACCTCGGCGTCGAGCCGGTTCGCCCAGAGCGACGCGATGAACGCCGCCGCGACCGCCGACGGCAACACCCACTTCATCGTCTCGAGGTCGATCGCCTGTTGCCGCAGATTCGTCAGCGTACCGACGAACCCGGTGCACGCGATGACGACGAGCGACACCCCCTG
>JAKAMA010000040.1 GCA_021813085.1 Chloroflexota bacterium
GACGAGATGCCCGCCGAAGGCAACCTGCTGATCGTCATGGGGACGCTGTCCGCGCCGATGTACGCCGCCGGCGTCCAGTTCCTGCCCGGCTTCGGCGCGGCCTGGAAGAACCGCACCGGCAACGGCGATTCGCATGTCGCACCGCAGGAGATGACGGTCGCCGTCGCCTCGATCGTGTCCCTGATCGGCCTCGCCGTCGCGCTCGGCCTGCTCTGGCGCCCGAAGCAGTGGCTGATCGCCGCGGCCTGCTTCTGGGTGCCCGTCGTCCTGCTCTCCACGACGTTCTTCTCGAACATGCCCGGCTTCCTGTCCGTCGTCTGGGGGTCGATGGACTACTGGATCAGCCAGCAGGCCGTCGCGCGGGGCAATCAGCCCGTCTACTACTACTTCATGGTCATCCCGGTCTACGAGTTCCTGCCGCTGATCCTCTCGCTCATCGCCCTGCTCTACCACATGATCCGCGGCCGCCTCGACCACGCCCTGATCGTGGCCGGCGGCTTCCTTGCGATCATCGTCCTGCTGCTCCTGCCACCGGGGCCGCTGATCTCGAGGACGCCGCTGCTGCACGTGTGGGTGCCGTTCGCGATCGTGCTGATCGGCATCATGACCCTGCGCATGGACATGTTTACCCGCTTCCTCTTCTTCTGGCTGGTGGCCACCAGCCTCAGCCTGACGGTCGCCAGCGAGAAGATGCCGTGGCTCAACGTCCACATCGCGCTGCCGCTGGCGGTGATCGCCGGCCGCTTTGTCGGCGAGGTGCTGTCGAAGAGCGACCTGCGGCCGGACCTGCCGAAAGTCGAGCGCCTGGCGCCGTACCTGTACGCGATCGTCGCCGCCGCGCTGTGCGTGCTGGTCTTCGTGATCGTCGGGCCGTTCCGGCTCGCTTCGGCCGGCGGCTGGATCCTCGCCGTCGTCGCGGCCGCCGCGTTCCTCTGGGCCTTCATGTCGTACAGCCGCCGCACCGCCATGCAGGTGGCGGTCGTCGGCCTCGTCGCCGCGCTCACCGTGTTCACGATCCGCGCCGGTGTGCTGGCGTCGCTCGAGCAAGGCGGCGTCAACCCCGCCGAGGCATCGTACTCGCCCGGCCTCTCGACGAACGACCACGGCGCGCTGCCCGTCGAGCTGCTCGTCTACACCCAGACCTCGGGTGACATCCCGATCCTCGTCGACAAGCTCGATCAGTACGCGCGCCAGACGGGCAAGGGCAAGGCCCAGCCCGTCGTCGTCGACTCGGTCGATGGCTTCACCTGGCCCTGGGCCTGGTACCTGCGCAGGTACACGGCCGTGCAGTACGTCGGCATCACGCAGGGCTACCAGCCGCCGCCGGGCGCGGTGCTCTTCATCGCCGATAAGGACGCCGCGCTGCTCAATCTCGGCGACGGCTACAACCCGGGCATCCGCTACCACCACCGCCGCTGGTTCCCTGAGAGCTACCGCGGCAAGAACGGCGTCTACTCGACGCACGACTTCTTCCGCGCCCTCTTCTCGAAGTCCGAGCTGAGCTACTGGCTCGACTACTGGATCCGCCGCACGCCGCCCGATACGCTCGGCACGGTCGATGGCATCGCCTTCTTCCCGAAGGGCGCCAACGTCGTCCCGCAGCCGCCCGCCGGGCCGACCGTGCGCACCGAGGGCACGCAGCTCGTCATCGGCGGCTCCGGCAGCGCTCCGGGCCAGATGAACCAGCCGTCCGGCGTCGAGATCGATGGGGCAGGCAACATCTACGTCGCCGATACCAGTAACAACCGCATCTCGAAGTACGGGCCCGACGGCAAGTTCATCGCCTCGGCCGGCGGCTTCGCGCAGGCGGGCGGCGCCCAGTTCAACCAGCCGTGGTCGCTCGCCGTCGCGCCCGATGGCAGCGTCTTCGTCGCTGACACCTTCGGCTGGAACATCATCAAGCTCGACAAGGACCTCAAGAAGGTCAAGGAGTGGGGCGTCGGCTGCACCACCATCCCCAACTGCGACGAGTTCCACCTGTTCGGCCCGCGCGACATCGCCATCACGCCCGACGGCAACGTGCTGATCACCGACACCGGCAACGGGCGGATCATCGAGTACACGCAGGATGGCAAGTTCGTGAAGCAGTGGGGCAAGAAGTTCAGCGGCAGCGGCACGCCCGGCCCGCTCGATCTCAACGAGCCCACCGGCCTCGCCGTCGCGCCCAACGGCGACGTCTACGTCGCGGACTTCTGGAACCGGCGCATCCTGCACTTCACGAAGGACTTCACGCTCGTCGGCCAGCCGATCGCGGTATCGGCGTGGGGCAGCAACGCCGTCACCAACCGCCCGTACCTGGCGCTGCTCCCCGACGGACGCCTGCTCGCCACCGATCCCGAGCACGGCAAGGTGCTCATTTTCGCCGCCGACGGCAAGCCAGCCGGCGAATACACCGTCCCCGGTGAGGGCAACGCGCCGGCGCGCCCGATCGGCATCGCCGCCGACGGCACGAGCGTGCTCGTCTCCGACGGCGCCGGCAGCGTCGTGCGCAAGATCCCGCTTACGGAGATCGCGAAGTAGGGGCGGTCCCGCGTGCCCGCCCGCGCTGCTGCACCGTGTCGGTCCGGCTTCGCCGGACGCACAGTCGAGGGCGGCTGTGCTCCACGCCCGACGGGCCCGTCTGGGCCTGTGTCCAGCTTCGGCGAGTGGCGGGGCCGTCGGGGCTCACCCTATAATGCCCCGGCCCGAATGCCGAACATAAACAGAGGCGGTCCGCCGAAGGCCGCCTGACGCCCTCGGGAGTTCTCGTTGCTCAAGAGCCGCAGCTTCTGGATCGGCATGGCCGTTACGGCCCTCCTCGTCGGCTGGTTCGTCTGGCGCAACTGGGACAAATTCCCCGACATGAAGCGGGCGTTCCAGGACGCCGACTGGCGCCTCGCGCTCCTCTCGCTCCCCGTCTACTTCCTCGGCCTCTTCGTGCGCACCGTGCGCTGGCAGTACCTCTTGCGGCCGGTCAAGAAGGTGGGAGCGCTCCGGCTCTTCCCGGTCGTCATCATCGGCCTCATGGCGAACAACGTCCTTCCCGCCCGTGCCGGGGAGCTGGCGCGCGCGTACGTGCTCGGCCAGCGCGAGCGCATCAGCAAGACCACCTCGCTCGGCACGATCGCCGTCGACCGCCTGTTCGATGGCGTCACCCTGATCCCCCTCATGCTGATCGTCGCCGCCATCGCGGGCGACAAGGCGAACTTCCGGGTGTTCGGCCACAACCTCAACTTCGCCGGGCTCGGCATCGTCATGACGGTGCTCTTCGGCGTCGCCCTGGGTGTCCTCTTCTACCTGGCCCTCTCTGACCGCGGCCGCCACCTGCTGCACCGCATGGTGCACCGCTTCGCGCCACGGCGCCTGAAGCCGCACGTCGAGGGCCTGCTGCTCTCGTTCTTCGATGGCCTCCACGCGCTGCGCAGCCCGGTCGACCTCGCGGTAGCGTGGGTGATGTCGCTGGTGTCCTGGCTGCTCGAGGCCACGATGTACTACATGGTCGCCCGCGCCTTCGGCATCCACGAGGGCTTCGAGATCTTCATCCTGATCACCGCCGCCGCCAACCTCGCCATCGCCATCGTCGCGACGCAGGGCGGCGTCGGCGCCTTTGAGCTCGTCGTCTCCAAGACGATCATCGCCTTCGCCGGCTCCGCCGCGGCCGCGGCCGCCGTCCAGAAGGACGCGGCCGCCTACGCCATCGGCCTCCACGCGTTGCTCCTCGTGCCCATCGTCGCCATCGGCCTGGCGCTGATGTGGTCGATGGACCTGAGCTTCAGCCAGATGCTGAGCAGCGACCGCACCGAAGCGGAAGCTGTGCCGGTGGCCGCGGAGGGCGCTGACGCCGCTCGCGTCGTCCCAGGCGGGCCGTCCGGCAGGCAGCCCAACCCCGCCGTCCATGGGGGCGGCCGCAAGTGAAGGTCGCGGTGATCGGCGGCGGCGTGGCCGGCATGGCGGCGTCGTACCGGCTGATGCAACAGGGGCACGACGTCGCGCTCTACGAGGCCAGCCCCTATCTCGGCGGCCTCGTCCGCACGTTCGAGGTTGGCGGCACGCGCCTCGAGGCCTTCTACCATCACCTCTTCTCCACCGATACCACCATCCTCCGCCTGATCGACGAGCTGGGCCTGGGCGACCGCATGCGCTGGATCGATTCGAAGGTCGGCTGGTTCACGCGCGGCACGATCTACCCCTTCGTGACGCCGCTCGACCTCGCCCGCTTCTCGCCGCTGCCGCTGGTCGACCGCGTGAAGCTCGGCCTGATGGGCCTCCAGCTCCGCAAGCGTGACGACTGGGAGGAGTTCGAGCGGATCACGGCGAAGGACTGGATCGAGAAGAACGTCTCGAAGAACGTCTTCGAGCAGGTGTGGGGGCCGCTGCTGCACGGCAAGTACGGCGATGCCTACGACCAGGTGGCCATGGTCTGGCTCTGGAGCAAGATCCACCTGCGCTTCGCCTCGCGGAAGGGCGGCCCGCTGCAGAAGGAGCAGCTCGGTTACCTGATGGGCAGCTTCGCGCTCTACGTTGACGAGCTCGAGCGCCGCCTGCGCGCCGGCGGCGTCGATGTGCGCACCGGCACCAGCGTCCAGCAGATCACCGCCGAGCGCGGCCGCGCGACCGGCGTCGTGCTGCCCGACGGCGCGAAGCAGCGCGCCGACGCCGTCGTCGCCGCCGTGCCGTCGGCCATCTTCAAGAAGATGGCGCCGCCGCTCACGCCCGACTACGACCGCCGCCTCGACGCCGTCGGCTGGCAGTTCGCGCTCTGCATGGTCGTGACGATGAAGCACCCGCTCTCACACATCTACTGGATGAACATCCCCGACCAGAGCATGCCGTTCCTCGCGCTCGTCGAGCACACGAATTTCATCGGGCCCGAGCACTACGGCGGCAACCACATCCTCTACATCTCGAACTACCTGGCGCCAGACCACGAATACTTCGGCCTGAGCGAAGACCAGCTCTGGGCGCTCTTCGAGCCCGCGCTCAGGACGATCAACCCCGCATTCTCTTCGGACTGGATCAACGAGCGCTGGCTCTTCAAGGGTCCGTACGCACAGCCGATCATCACGACCAACTACCGTGACAAGCGGCCGGACCATCGTACGCCCGTCGACGGCCTCTATCTCGCGAACATGACCCAGATCTACCCCGAAGACCGCGGCCAAAACTACAGCATCAAGATGGGTGAAGAGGTTGCGCAGATGGTCGTCGAAGACTACGCGCAGCGCGCCGCCGATACGGCGCCGGGTGCGGTGGCGTAGCACCGGATGACCTCCTCCCGCGGTCATCGGATCGGCTACCATAGCGCCATGGGGGTCTATCCCGGCCTGGACGTGTCGCGCGAGGTCATCGTCGGCTTCTGCAAGAAGTGGCAGATCGCGGAGTTCGCGTTGTTCGGCTCGGCGGCGCGCGGTGAGCTGCGTCCGGACAGCGACATCGACGTGATGGTCACGTTCGCGCCGGACGCCCGCTGGAGCCTGTATGACTTCGTCGATATGCACGACGAGTTGCGCGACATCTTCCACAGGGATGTGGACATCGTCGAGCGCGGCAGCATCCGCAACCCGTTCCGCCGGCACAACATTATGCGCGACCTGACGGTAGTGTATGCGGCCTGAGGACGGTGACGACGCCTATCTTTGGGACATGAAGGAGCAGGCGCGCCGCCTCGAAGCATCGTTGCGCGGTGTCACGCACGAGCAGTTCATGAGCGACGAGGATCTCCGCATGGCGGTTGAGCGCCGGATCGAGATCATCGGCGAGGCTGCGGGCCGCGTCTCAGCGGCGTTCCGCGAGCGGCACCCCGAGATCCCATGGCGTCAGATCATCGGGCAGCGGAACATCCTGATCCACGAGTACGGGGACATTGGTCCCGGAGCTCGTCAGGGCGAGCGCGACCATCGATGCGCCGGACCTTCTGCGCATGCTGGCGCCGCTCATTCCGTCGCCGCCGGACGACGAGTAACCGCAACCATGGCACGCAAGTATCGTCTGCGGGGTAAGTCCGTGCGACAATGCGGCGACCGCGCACATCCTGGACGGATCCCGACGGCATCGATTCGGAGCGGCACTACGCCGCGCGCGGCTCCGTGCCAGCGTTCGAGGCAAGCTCGCCGGGCGTCGGCGCCGGACGACCAGCATCAGCCTCAACGCGCGTGACGACGCGAACCCGCGCGTACGGGAAGTATCGCTTCAACTTCAGGAACTGTTTCTCGTACAGGTGCCAGCTCAGCCATGCCGCCGTCATCGACAGCACGAACGCGAGTGCCACGAAGAGCAGTGCACTGAGCAGCCGCGAGCCAGCGAACGCTGGCAGCATTGCGTGAGCGGGGATCTGCCACGCAAGCCAGGTGGCAATGGGCCAGTGGACGATGTAAAGCGCATAGCTGTATCGGCCCAGGAATCGTAGCGCCGCTACAGAGCACCACCGCGCCACTGGCCGCGCCGAAGCCGCGGTGAGTTGCATGGTCATGACCGACGCGAAGAGCAGGGCGATCGGCGTCAGGCCCCACACGATCACACGTCCATCGAGGTCTGAGAATCCGCCGGTGGCCACCACCACCGCCGCAACAGCCGCCGCGGATGCGGCTGCCACAGGCCCAGCGAGTCTCGCTGCGGCCCGTCGATCTCCCGCATCCCGCAGCGCCAGGGCGACGAGCGCACCAGCGGCCAGCGCATCGACCCTGGTGGGAGTGAGCGTATAGCCTACGAACGGGTCGACGCCGTGCTGGTCCAGCACGAGGCGCAAGACGAACGATCCCGCGATCGCGCCTCCGCAGACGTACATGAGCGCACGACGGCTGCATAGCAGCACGACGAACGGCCAGCAGACATAGAACTGCTCTTCGACGGCCAGTGACCATAGGTGGCCCATGCCGTACAGGTCGACGCTCCGTCCGTCTCGCAACGCGATCCAGACGTTGGTGAGGTAGGTCCAGTACCACCCCTGGCTCTGTTGCAGCGTCTGGTATTCGCGGCTCCCGATAGGCTCAATCAGCGGCAACGCGACCAGCACGAGCGCAAGGAACCCATAATACAGCGGGAAGATCCGCAAGAACCGCCGCGCGTAGAAGTTGCGGAAGTAGTCCTTCCGCCCCGATTTCGCGTCGACGAGGATGCCGGTGATCAGAAACCCGGACAAGACGAAGAACAGGTCAACGCCGACCCATCCGGCACCGCTCACGCCGGCAATCCACGCGGCCAACCCCCCCGGTTCCGATGGGCCCGCAATCCGTACAAAGTGGAATACCATGACCGCCAGGATAGCGACGCCACGCGCACCATCGAGCCAGCCGACGCGTGCGGCGCCGGCGGCAAGATCGCCTTCTGGTGCCGTTGCCAGTGTCACACGCTCTGCTCTCCGGTCTCGTCCTGGGTCCGTCCGGTGCGGTTCCCACTTGCGTTCCCCTTGCCGCAGAAGTATCGGCGTCCGGGCCGGGCACAACGAGCGCGATTGCCCCTCCGGCCGTGCAACGCCTCTCACCTCTCGCTTCCCGCCTCCCTCGCGCTTGTCCCTCCGCCTCCACCTCCCCTATAGTGAAGCCGCGCACAATGACGACGCCCGACAACGAAGCCACGCTCGAGATCCAGCACCTCATCCGCGACTTCAAGCCGCTGGACGGTGACCTCCTCGGCGCCCTCCATGCCGTCCAGCACCGCTACGGGTACATCCCGAAGATCGCGCTCGGCGTCGTCGCCCGCCAGCTCCGCCTCAGCGAGGCGAAGGTCTACGGCGCGGCCAGCTATTACAGCGAGTTCCGCCTGACGCCGCCGCCCGGGACCCTCATCGGATGGTGCAGCGGGCCCGCCTGCCACCTCAAGGGCGGCGACCACGTCCGCCGGATCCTCGAGTGCCAGCTCGGCATCGGCATGGAGCAGAACACGGAAGACAACCGCATCGGCCTGCACTTCGCGCAGTGCAACGGCACCTGCGAGCGCGCGCCGCAGGTGTGGGTGGACGGCGAGGTCGTCGGGCCGCTCACGGCCAACGCCACCCTCGACCTCGTGCGCAAGCTGAAGGACGGCGCGTGATGGCCTCGTACGACGAGCTGCGCGCCGCCGCGGACCAGGCGTGGAAGCCCATCGCCGATCCCGTGCGCCCGCTCTTCGCCGTCTCGATCAACACCTCGTCGCTTGCCGCCGGCGCGCAGCACACGCTCGACGCGCTGCGCAAACTCGCCGAGGCCGGCGGCTTCGACGTCATGCGCACCGGCGACACCGGCTTCGCCTGGGCGGAGCCGGTGGTGCAGGTCATCAAGCCCGGCGGCCAGCGCGTCCTCTACGGCCCCGTCACCGCCGAGGGGGCCGCCGCCTTCGCGCAGGCCGCGGCCGCCGGCGTCGCTACGGACTTCGCCGTCGGCGTCGTCTCGGGCGATGCCGCCGCCGGCGTGCCGATGCTCGCCGAGCTGCCGTGGATGAAGCTCCAGGTCCGCTGGATGATGGAGCACTGCGGCGTCATCGACCCGGAGGACATCGACCACTACATCGCGAACGGCGGCTACGCCCAGTTCGACAAGGCGCGCGCGCACAGCCAGGACGAGCTGATCGAGATTATCAAGGGCTCGACGCTGCGCGGCCGCTCCGGCTCGTTCTTCTCGACCGGCACCAAGTGGAGCTTCCTGCAGGGCGCGAAGGCCGAGCCCAAGTACCTCGTCTGCAACGCCGACGAGGGCGACCCGGGCGCGTGGGTCAACCGCGTCGTCCTCGAGAGCGACCCACATCGCGTGCTCGAAGGCATGCTGATCGGGGCGTACTGCACGGGCGCCACCTACGGCTGGATCTACATCCGCGACGAGTACCCGCTCGCCGCAGCGCGCGTCGGCAAGGCGATCGAGCAGGCGCGCGCGAAGGGCATCCTCGGCCCGGACGCGCTCGGCACCGGCATTCGCTTCGATGCGGAGGTCGTGCGCGGCGCCGGCTCGTACGTCTGCGGCGACGAGACCGGGCTCATTGCCTCGGTCAACGACGGCCGCGGCATGCCCAAGATCAAGCCGCCGTTCCCGGCCCAGAGCGGCGTGCTCGACCAGCCGACGAACGTCAACAATGTCGAGACGTACACTGCCGTCACCACGCTCCTGCGCCTCGGCGCCGATGCGTACAGCACTGTCGGCACGGAGGTGAACCGCGGCACGAAGATGTTCACGGTGTCGGGCGATGTCACGAACACCGGCTGCCTCGAGGTGCCCTTTGGCACCAAGGTGCGCGACCTGCTCGAAGCCGCGGGCGGCGTCGCCGGCGGCCGCGCCCTCAAGGCGCTCCAGCAGGGCGGCCCGCTCTCCGGCATCCTCCCGGCGCACATCGCGCTCGACCTGCCGCTCGAGCCCGAGCCGTTCCGGCCGCTCGGCGCCGGCATGGGTGGCGGCGGCCTGGTGTTCGTGGACGACCGCGCCTGCGTCGTCGACCTCAACCTCATGTTCGCGCACTTCCTCGAGGATGAGTCGTGCGCGCGCTGCACAACCTGTCGCGGCGGCAACCAGCGCATGGTCGAGATCTTCCGCCGCGTCTCCCGCGGCGAAGCGCAGCCCACGGACCCCGAGCACCTCAAGTCGCTCGCCGCGTCGTTCCAGTACTCGAACTGCTTCCACGGATCGCTCTCGCCCACGATCATGAACAACACGATGCAGTTCTTCCGCGACGAGTACGACGCCCACGCGCTCGAACACCGCTGCCCGGCGAAGGTCTGCGAGGCGCTGATCCGCTACACCGTCGCCAGGCAGACGGACGCTGTGGAGCGGGCCGCGGCCGTCTGCCCGACACGGGCGATCGCGCGGGACGCGGGGGCATGGGCGATCGACGACACGAGCTGCATCCGGTGCGACGCCTGTCGCGAGGTCGCGCCAGGCGACATCGTCATCGAGGACCGCTACCGGGACGCGATCCCGCTGCGCGCCATCGAGACCGCGGCTGTCGCCCGCGCGGGCGGCTAACCGACCGCTGCGCGCGGTAGGGGCACACGGCCTTGTGCCCCTACCGCGGCCGCGCGGATCTGGTCGCCACCGCCAGCCGCGTCCCGATCAGCCCGCGATGTCCGCGAAGATACGCGGCCGCCGGCATCATCCGCCCGCCTGGGGCCTGCACCGATGTCACCGCCACGGCGCCGTCCCGCGCCACCACGCCGAAGCCGGCGTCCGTGCCCGCCAGCGCGAACGCCGTCCCCGGCACCGCATCGGCGGCGCGTTCGACCGGCAGGCAGGCCAGGATGCGCAGCGGCTCGCCGCCGGCGTACGTGTACGCGCCCGGCCACGGGTTGTACGCGCGCACCTTCCGGCACACCGTCCCCGCGTCGTCGCGTTCCCAGTCGATGAGCGCGTCGGTCTTCTTGATCTGCGGCGCGTAGGTCGCCAGCGCCTCGTCCTGCTCGACAGGCGTGATCTCCCCCGCCGCGTACGCCGGCAACACCCGCATGAGCAGCTCTGCGCCCGCCTCGGCGACCTTCGGCGTCAGCGTGCCCGTCGTGTCCGAAGGATCGATCGGCACGCGCACGCTTGCCAGCACCGGCCCGGCGTCGAGCGCCAGCCGCACCCGCATGATCGTGGCGCCGGTCTCGGCGTCACCGGCGAGGATCGCCGCCGGGGTGGGCGCCGCGCCACGCCAGCGCGGCAGCAGCGAGGCGTGCACGTTCAGGACACCGAGCGGCGGCACGTCGAGCACCGCCTGTTTCAGGATCTGTCCGTACGCCGCGATGACGCCGATGTCCGGTGCCAGCCGGCGCAGCTCCTCGACCGACTCCGGCCGGCTGATCGACGCCGGCTGACGGACCTCCAGCCCGTGCGCCAGCGCCAGCACCTTGACCGGGGGCGGCGCCGAGCGCCTGCCGCGGCCGGCGCCCCGGTCCGGCTGCGTGTACACGGCCGCGACCTCGTGTTCGCTCCCGATCAGCCGGCGCAGCGCCGGAAGGGCGAACTCCGGCGATCCCATGAACACGATGCGCATCCCGCGAGCATACCACGGCCGCCGGAAGCGGGCGTATACTCTGCGGGGCGGTCGCGCAGACCGCCCGCGAGGTGGGTGCATGCAACGACTGCACGCCCGTGTCACCGGGCGTGTCCAGGGCGTCGGGTTCCGCGAGTACGTGCGGCACCAGGCCGTAGCGCACGAGCTGACGGGCTACGTGCGCAACGACGAGGACGGCCGTACGGTCGAGGTCGTGGCCGAAGGCGACGAAGGGCAGATCGAGGCCTTCCTCGACGCGCTCCTCGACGGCCCGCGCTTCTCCCGCGTCGAGCACATCGACTCATCGCTCAGCGAGGCAAGCCACGCCTTCTCCCGCTTCAGCATCGAGTTCTGACCACGCACCGCCTCCAGTCCCCAGTACCTAGTTCCCAGTACCTAGTACCCAATGCCCAGTCCCCAGACGCTACTCCAGCAGCATCGCGTCGACCTCGTCGCCCGGCGCGACGCCCGGCAGGTCCTCCGGTACGATCGCGAGTGCGTTCGCCTGCGCCATCGATGTCAGCATCCCGGACCCCTGCGGTCCCGTGAGC
>JAKAMA010000389.1 GCA_021813085.1 Chloroflexota bacterium
CGTTGGCGCCCGCTGCCGCGCCTCCACCGGCGCTGACGGCCGCTTTCGATTTCAACGACGGCGCGAAGGTAGTGCGACCCGTATCGCTGGTGCTCCGGTTCGGTGAACGTCATCGGCACCCAGAGCAACGTCGTGGGCCGGAGCGCCTGCATCGCCGCCGGCAGCACGCCCACGACCGTGTAGGGCACGTCGTTCAATGAGACGCGCGCCCGACGATCCCCGGGTCGCCGCCGAAGCGGCGCTGCCACAGTCCGTGCGACAGCAGCACGACCGGCGGCCCACCGGCGGTGTCCTCGTCCGGCCGGAAGTTGCGGCCCAGGACCGGGCGGATGCCGAGCAGGCCGAACAGGTTGGCCGTGGCCCGGTCGCCGGCCAGCCGCTCGGGCTCGCCCGTCCCGGTCAGGTTGAACGACCCGCCGCCGTACGCCGCCATCGCCTCGAAGGTGCCGTTCTGCGCCTGCCACGCCAGGAAGTTGCCCGGCGACACCGAGAACTCCGGCAGCTGCGGGAGCTTGCTCTCGCGCAGGTACACCAGGCGATCGGGCCCGGCAAACGGCAGCGACCGGAGGAGGACCGCGTTGACGACGGTGAAGATGGCCGTGCTGGCGCCGAGGCCGAGCGCAAGCGTGAGGACCGCGACCGCGGCGTAGCCGGGCTGCCTGGCGAGGCCGCGAAACGCGTGGCGAAACCGCTGAAACAGGACGTGCATGGCAAGGCTTCCCCGCGACTCTTGCTGTTAGACGGGGGGCGCGCGCGCGGGGTTTGCGCGCCTGTCCGACGCCCGTCCGGGAGCCGTTGCGACCGGTCGCCCTGGACGCGGCCTGGACTCCCTGTCGAGCCATAAGTAAGTGTTACCGAACGACGATTCGTCGCGCCATAAATCGGGTTACCGAAGCCGGGGGTTCTTGATCGGTGAGGGCGCGGAGCCAGCGAAGCTGGCGGAGCGCCCCTGCCGTGAACGAGGCCAGCGGCGTCAAGTCAGCCGGCCAGCGCTCGGCACAGCGGCGAGGCGCCGGTACGGGACCGCGACCCCGACGATCGGCCTCGAAGAGACGGTCGCGCGTCGATCGGCAGAGGCGCGACCTCATAGGCGGCCGCTGGAGCCGCGATCTCGGTCGCGGGCAGGCTGGACGATCCCCCCGGGGGACGCGGCGCCGCTGGCCTGGAGCACCGGCGCGGCCCCTCATGCGGTCCGCTCCTGAGCGCCGGGCCGGTCGGCGGCGGACGCCTCGCTCCGGGGCACACTGGCCCGCACCCGGTGATTCGCCAACGCGTAGACGCGGCCCAAGCCGGCGTCGACCCGCTGGGCGAGCTGGAACGGGTCGAGGCGTGCGCGGAGGGCGAGCAACGCGCGCACCGTGGCGGCATCGGCCTCGGGACACGCGCGCACGCGGTCGAGGGGGATCTGCGGGGCGTCGTAGCGGCGGCGCACGCGCGCCCCGACGCGTTCCTTGGTGACCAGCTTCACCGACGGCAGAAACAGATTCTGGAGCAAGCGCAAGTCGGCGTAGACCGCGTTCATGGCGGCCACCGCGGCGGTGGAGTCGTAGCGGACGTAGCCCATCAGCTTGCGGACGTGCGTCCAGTTCTTCTGCTCGATGTGCGCGTTGTCGTCCTTCTTGTAGGGCCGCCCCCGGGTGAATTGGATCTGGCGCGTCCGGCAATATTTGTGCAAGTGGGCGTTAATGAACTCGGAGCCGTTGTCCGAGTCAATGCCCTGTAAGCGGAAGGGCAAGGCGGTCCGCAGGCGCTCGAGCGCCTCCTGCACCCGCACCTGGCTCTTGCCCAGCACCGCGCCGGTTTCGACCCAGGTCGTGTGAATGTCGGTCAGATTGAGCGTGTAGGCAAACTCCCCGTCGGCGCGGTCGCCGGAGTGGGCCACCAGGTCGATCTCGGTGAACCCCGGCGTCGTCACCGTCCAGCGGTCGGTGCGCAGGGGAATGTGGTGCTTGAGCAGCGTGCCCGGTTTGGTCCGGCCGTACTGGCGCCGCCGAATCGTCCGCTTGTGCGGCGCGAGCACGCGGTCCATCTGCCGTGCACTGATCCGCCGGAGGCGCGCTTCGGTCGCTGGCGTCAGGCGCAACCGCCCTCGAGCCCAGGGCAGCCACAGCGGCAGCAACGCCTTCAGCCGCCGCGACCAGGGATACCCGGCGGCGGTCCAGATCGCCACCAGGGCCCGCCCCACCGTCGCGCCATACCGGGTCGGTCGACCCGCGCGCCGCCGCCGCGGGGGCCGTGGTCCGGCCCGCCACGCCCGAATCAACCCCTTCCGATGCCGCCCGGTCACCGCCACCGCCTCATCCAGCAGCCGAGTCTTCTCCGGCCGCCTCGCGACCCCGTAGCGTTCCCGCATCCGAGCCAGATACTCGCGTTGTGCCTCTGGTCCCACGCCAGTGCCCTCCCTGCTGACACTGGTTTCGGTAACAGGAGTTTTGGCGCGACGAATCCCCCTTCGGTAACATTTTGCACGGCGCGATACGCGCGGTTGACAGTCCGCCGGGCGGGCCCTATACTGCTGACAATCAGCGTTGGGCACACTCGAGGGGCTGCCCGACCCAAAGCGCTGACGCGAATTCGTCCTCCTGAAGTGATCTCGCGACAGATCGGCGCCGGGGTTCCAACCACCC
>JAKAMA010000390.1 GCA_021813085.1 Chloroflexota bacterium
TCCGCTTGCCGTAGCCATTCTCGGTGATGCTGAACAGCTCGTGGTCGGGGGTGACGACCTCGAGCGAGACGACCTTGCCGCCCTTCTCGAGCTTGATGCCGCGGACGCCGCCGGATGTGCGGGACGCCGAGCGGAGCACGGAGACGGGGAAGCGGATCGCTTGCCCGTTCGAGGTGATCATCACGACCTCGTCGTCATCGTGGACGAGCTTGGCGGCGATCAGCTCGTCGCCCTTCTCGAGGTCCATGGCGATCTTGCCGTTGCGCTTCACTTCCTTGAACTCGGCGAGGGGCGTCTTCTTCACCTCGCCGTCGGCGGTGGCGAGGATCATGTAGTCCTTGTCGTAGTCGTGGATGGTGACGAGGGCGGTGACGGTCTCGCCGGGCTCGCAGTCGATGACGTTGACGAGGGGGATGCCCTTCGCCTGCCGCTTGGCGTCCGGCAGGTCGTAGGCGCGGGACATGAAGACGCGCCCGCGCTCGGTGAAGAACAGCACGTTGTCGTGCGTGTCGCAGACGATCAGCCGCCGCACCGCGTCCTCTTCGCGCGTCACCATGCCGGTGATGCCCTTGCCGCCGCGCCGCTGCAGGCGATAGGTCTCGAGCGGCAGGCGCTTCACGTAGCCGCGGTTCGAGAGGGTGACGACGACCTCCTGGTGCGCGACCAGGTCCTCCTCGGCGATCTCCTCCGCGCCCGTCTCGACGATCTGCGTGCGGCGCTCCTGCCCGTACTTGTCCTTCACCTCGGCCATGTCGTCGCGGATCAGGAAGTCGATCTTGCGCGGGTGCGCGAGCAGGTCGTCGAGGTACGCGATGCGTTTGCGCAGCTCCTTGTACTCGTCCTCGATCTTCGTGCGCTCGAGGCGGGCGAGGCGGCGGAGCTGCATGTCGAGGACGGCCTGCGCCTGCTTGTCGCTCATCGTCCACGGCTTCGCCATGAGCTTGGTCTTGGCGTCGTCGGCGGAAGCGGCCGCGCGGATGGTGGCGATGATCTTGTCGAGGTCGCGCAGGGCGATCAGGTAGCCCTCGAGGATGTGCTCGCGCTCGTGCGCGCGGTCGAGCTCGAACTCCGAGCGGCGGCGGATGACATCGCGGCGGTGGTCGATGTAGGCCTCGAGCATCTTCTTGAGGCCCATCGTCTTCGGCTGGCCCTGGTCGAGCGAAACCATGTTCACCGCGAACGACGACTGCATCGCCGTGTGCTTGTAGAGCTGGTTGAGCACGCTCGCGGCCTGGCCCTCGCGGCCCAGCTCGATGACGATGCGCATGCCGTGCCGGTCGGACTCGTCGCGCAGGTCGCTGATGCCGACGATCTTGCGGTCCTTGACCAGCTCGGCCATCTTCTCGATCAGCGTCGCCTTGTTCACCTGGTACGGTAGTTCCGTGACGATGATCTGCTCGCGGTTGCCGCGTGGCATCTCTTCGATGCGCGCCCGCGCCTGCATGACGATGCGGCCGCGGCCGTCGGCGTAGGCCTCGCGGATCGCGTCGCGCCAGGCATCGACGCGCTTGCCCTCGGCGTCCATCGACGCTTCCTTGCGCATGCGGTAGATGATGGCACCGGTAGGGAAGTCGGGGCCCTTGACGATGGTCGTCAGCTCTTCGGTGGTGATGGCGGGGTTCTCGATCAGCGCGGCGACGGCAGCGCAGATCTCGCCGATGTTGTGCGGCGGGATGTTCGTCGCCATGCCGACGGCGATGCCGGACGAGCCGTTGAGCAGCAGGTTGGGGATGCGCGCCGGCAGGACGATCGGCTCCTGGCGGGAGTCGTCGTAGGTCGGCGACGTGTCGACCGTGTTGCTGTCGATGTCCGCCAGCATCTCCTCGGTGATCGCCGCCATCCGTGCCTCGGTGTAGCGCATGGCGGCGGGCGGGTCGCCGTCGACGCTGCCGAAGTTGCCCTGGCCGTCGACGAGCGGGTAGCGCATCGAGAAGTCCTGGGCCAGACGGGCCATCGCCTCGTAGACGGGGCTGTCGCCGTGCGGGTGGTACTTGCCCAGCACTTCACCGACGATGGCCGCGCTCTTGCGGTAGGCGGTGTTCGGGCGGAGGCCCATCTCATGCATGGCATAGAGGATGCGGCGTTGGACGGGCTTGAGGCCGTCGCGCACGTCGGGGAGGGCGCGCGCCACGATCACGCTCATGGCGTAGTCGAGGTACGACGAGCGCATCTCGTCTTCGATGCCTCTGTTGCGGATATTGCCGAAGCCGTGGTCCTGGGTCATGTGGTGATGGCGCTCACAGGAAGGCCGCGCGTAGCTCCCGACGCGGTGCGATCTGACTAATGAAGTTTAGCATTTCCCGTGTCGCGCCCGCAATTTCTCGACAGCGTGCGCGGCGAAGGGAAGCAGCGGGATTGAGGCCGGGCGTGCGTGGGCGCGCAGCCGTCGCGGCGGCCGGCCGGGGGTGCCCGGACCGATCTCTACGCGCCGGGCCCCTTCGCGGCCGGCGGTGGTGTCGGGGTCGGGGCGGCGCCTCCCGGGGAGATGCGCACCGCGCGGACGACGAGGCGCTTGTCGTACTGGTGGGTCGTGTAGTTGAAGGTGCCGCCGCAGGTGATCAGCGTGACCGTCTGCTTGGGCGTGGGGCCGACGATCTCGTTGACCGGCGCGGTGTCCGCTTCGAAC
>JAKAMA010000391.1 GCA_021813085.1 Chloroflexota bacterium
GGCCGCCCGCGACGATGAAGTCATGCACGTTGAGCACGCCGTCGGGCGCGATGAACGCGCTCGTGAACCCGGCCTCGTGCAGCGCCTTGAGCAGCAGCACCGCGGCGGGATTGAGGCCCTCGAAGGCGACGGCGTCCGGCGTGGCGCCCTTCACGCGGTTCGCGAGCGCCGAGAAGTCGGTGGCGGCGGGGTCGATGCGGTCGCGGGAGAGAACGTCGCCGCCGGAGCGCTGGAACGCGGCGGCAAAGGCGTCGGCGAGTTCCTTTCCATAAGGGCTGCCATCGTCGATGAGGGCGACGGATCGCGCGTGGAGGGTATTCGTCACGTACCGCGACTGGACGGCGCCCTGGACGTCATCGCGCCACGCCATGCGGAAGAAGTAGCGCTCGCCCTGGGCCGACAGGTCGGTGCGCGTGACGGACGGCGAGATGTGCACGAGGCGCGCTGCCTCGTACAGCGGGTTGGCCGCCTGCGCGCCCATGGTGCACATCGGCCCGACGATGCCGGCGATGCCCGATTCGGCGATCAACGTGCGGGCGGCCTGCACCGCTTTCTCAGCCTGGCCGCAGCCGTCGTCCTCGCGCTCGATCTTGATCGGGTGGCCCTTCAAGACGCCGCCGTGGTCGCTCGCGGCCAGCTCGGCCGCGTCGGCGAGGTCGGTGCCGAGGGCGGCCTGCTCGCCGGCGAGCGCGGCCGCGACGCCGATGACGATCGGCTGGCCAGTGGCGACGGTAATCGCCGCCGACGGCAGGCCGGCCGCCGTTGGCGTCGCCCTGGGGGAGGAGCTGCCGCCGCGGCACGCGACGAGCAGCGTGCCGCACAGGGCGACGGCGAACAACGCGAACATTCTGGCCATGCGGCTCCCCGGGCGCGCCGGAGCAGCCGGCGTACGCCGCGCGTATTATGTCGGCGGACGCGCTCGGCCGCCAACGGCGCGCCATCGGAGGGAGCCGTGCCGATCGAGAAGGCGTTCGCCATCCACGCGAGCCCGGAGCGCATCTACGCGGCACTCGACGAGGAGCTGAGCGCGGCCGCGGCCGAGTCGGACGGCGAATTCGAGATACTCAAGCGCGACCCGGGGCGCTCGTTCGAGCTGCGGGTGACGATCGGCGGCGTGCCGTGCTGGCTGACCTATCGGATCGAGCCGAAGGGCGAGCATACGGAGGTCTCGGGCCAGCTCGTCCCGTTCGGCCTGCGCTACCTGCTGTTCCGGACGATCACGCTGGGGATGCGGGACTACGGATTCGCTATGGCGCTGGTGCAGGGCCTGTCTAACTTGAAGGAGGCGCTGGAGTCTCCGGACGACGGTGCCGATACCTGAACGGACGCCGCACGGAGCAGAGCTGCCTTGAATCCTGACCTCGACGCGTTTTTCGTCCCGCGCAGCATCGCCGTCGCGGGTGCGTCGCGTAACCCGCAGAAGCTGGGCTACGTGATGCTCGACAACCTGATGCGGGCGCGCTTCGCCGGGCCGCTGTACCCCGTCAACCCCAACGCCGAGTCGGTGCTGGGCCTGCGCGCGTACGCCCGCATCGAGGACATCCCCGGGCCGGTCGACCTCGCCGTGCTGACGGTGCCGGCCGCGGCGGTGGCGGGTGTGATCGACGAATGCGGGCGCAAGGGCGTGCGAGCGGCCGTCGTGATCACGGCGGGGTTCCGCGAGATGGGCGCCGAGGGCGCGGCGCGCGAGCGCCAGCTTCTCGATCACGCGCGCGCCGCCGGCGTGCGGCTCATCGGGCCGAACTCGCTCGGCATCATCAACACATTCGCGAACCTCAACGCGACGTTCGCGGAGTCGGCGCCGTTCCGGTACGAGATCGCCGTCGTCAGCCAGTCGGGCGCGATGGCGACGGCGATCCTCGACTGGGCGAGGGCGATCGACGTCGGGTTCTCGAAGTTCGTGTCGCTCGGCAACATGGCCGACGTCAACGAGATCGACGTGCTGCTCCACCTCTGCGACGACGAGCAGACGAACGTCATCGTCAGCTACATGGAGGGCTTCTCCGACGGGCGGCGTTTCCTCGAGGTGGCGAAGATGGTCACGGCGCGTAAGCCGCTCGTCATCATGAAGGTGGGGCGAAGCGCGGCCGGCGCCCGCGCGGCGTCGTCGCACACGGGCGCGCTGGCGTCGTCCGACGCGGTGGTCGATGCGGCGTTCCGGCAGGCGGGCGTCGTGCGGGCGTACTCGATGGAGGAGCTGTTCGACTACACGCTGGCGTTCTCGTACCTGCCGCTGCCGCACGGGCGGAGGATCGCCGTCGTGACGAATGCGGGCGGGCCGGGCGTGATGGCGACGGACGCGATCGAGCGCTACGGCCTCTCGGTCGCCCGGCTGTCGCCGGTATCGCGCGATCGGCTGGCCGAGGGGCTGCCCGCCGCCGCGTCGTCGGCGAACCCGATCGACGTCCTGGGCGACGCGGCGGCGGACCGCTACCAGTTGGCGATGGAGATCGCGCTGGCGGACGCGAACGTCGACGGCGTCGTCGTGATGCTGACGCCGCAGGCGGTGACGGAGCCTGAACGGACGGCGCGCGTGATCACCCACCTGGCGCGCACGAGCCACAAGCCGGTCGCGGCCGTCTTCATGGGCGGCGACGCCGTGCACCGCGGCCGGCTGATGCTCGAT
>JAKAMA010000392.1 GCA_021813085.1 Chloroflexota bacterium
GCATGTCGGCGACACGATCGTGTGCTCGGTGAAGGCGGCGGCGCCGGGGGGCGGCGTCAAGAAGGGCGATGTGGTGAAGGCGGTCGTCGTGCGCGTGGCGAAGATGTACGGCCGGCCGGACGGCTCCTACATCCGCTTCGACGAGAACGCGGCCGTCGTGCTCTCGGACAAGCAGAATCCGAAGGGGACGCGCATCTTCGGCCCGGTGGCGCGCGAGCTGCGCGACCGGAACTTCATGAAGATCGTCTCCCTCGCGCCGGAGGTCGTGTAGCGATGCGGAAGATCAAACGCGACGACACGGTGCTGATCATCGCCGGCAAAGAGCGCGGCAAGACGGGCGTCGTGCGGCAGGTGGTCGGCGACGGCGACCTGGTGAAGGTGAAGGGGCACCGCCCGAAGCTGACGGAGGACAAGGTCTTCGTCATCGGTATGAACATGGTGAAGCGGCACAAGAAGCAGCAGCAGGGCGTGGCGCAGGCGGGCATCATCGAGAAAGAGATGCCGCTGTCGCTGTCGAACGTGAAACTGATCTGCAAGAGCTGCAACAAGCCGGTGCGCGTGGGGTTCCAGAGCCGGGCCGACGGCAAGCACCGCATCTGCCGCAACTGCGGCCAGGACATCGACTGATGGCAGAGCCACGACTGAAGGAACGCTACAAGGCGGAGATCGCGCCGGAGTTGATGCGCCAGTTCAGCTACGCGAACGCCATGCAGGTGCCGCGCGTGCAGAAGATCACCGTCAACATCGGTCTGGGCGAGGCGAAGGAGAACGCGCGCGCCGTCGAGACGGCGACGGCCGACATCGCCACGATCACCGGGCAGAAGCCGGTGGTGACGAAGGCGAAGAAGGCGATCGCGAACTTCAAGATCCGGCAGAGCATGCCGGTGGGCGTCGCCGTGACGCTGCGGGGCGACCGGATGTGGGAGTTCCTGGACCGGCTGCTGAACGCCGCGCTGCCGCGCATCCGTGACTTCCACGGCGTGCCGGTGAAGGCGTTCGACGGCCGCGGCAACTTCAGCCTGGGCGTGCGCGAGCAGTTGATCTTCCCGGAGATCGACTACGACAAGGTCGACCGGATCCGCGGCATGCAGATCAACATCGTCACGACGGCGCGTACGGACGAAGAGGGGCGCCGGCTGCTCGAGATGATGGGGATGCCGTTCTCGAAGGAGCGTGCGTAGGCATGGCGAAGATCTCGATGGTCGTGAAGGCGAACCGGGAGCCGAAGTATTCGACCCGGAAGAAGAATCGTTGCAAGCTGTGCGGCCGGCCGCGGGCGTTCATGCGCCAGTTCGCGCTGTGCCGCATCTGCTTCCGGCAGCACGCGCTGAAGGGGCAACTGCCCGGCGTGAAGAAATCCAGCTGGTAATCCGGTCGCCGCGGCGACCTTTCCGAAGCTCGATAGCGGAAGCGCATCGAGAGCGCGGGAGAACGAGGAGGCGACAGCCTTGAACATGACGGACCCAATCGCGGACATGCTGACGCGCATTCGCAACGCCGTGACGGCGAAGCACGAGTACGTCAACATCCCGGCGTCCAAGATGAAGCTGGCGATTGCCGACGTGCTGCGCGGCGAGGGATTCATCCGCGACTACGAGGTCACCGAAGAGGCGAACCGGAAGCTCATGCGCGTGCACCTGAACTACACGGGCAAGAAAGAACCCGTGTTGACCGGACTGCAGCGGGTGAGCAAGCCGGGCCTGCGCGTGTACGTGCAGAAGCGCGAGATCCCGCGCGTCTACGGCGGGCTGGGGATCGCCATCCTTTCGACGCCGCAGGGCGTGATGACGGGTCAGGACGCATGGCGGCGCAGCATCGGCGGCGAAGTCATCTGTTACGTGTGGTAGGGCGATGTCACGAATAGGCAAGCTGCCGGTACCGATCGCGAAGAATGTCCAGGTGGACATCGATGGCTCGACCGTGAAGGTGAAGGGGCCGAAGGGTGAGCTCGTGCGCGAGTTCCCGGCCGGCATCGCCTTCGCGCACGAGGGCGAGACCGTGGTCGTGACGCGGCCGGACGACGAGAAGCAGTCGCGCGCGCTGCACGGGCTGTCGCGCTCGCTGCTGGCGAACATGGTCGCCGGCGTCGCCGACGGGTTCACGCGGACGCTGGAGTTGCAGGGCGTCGGTTACCGCGCGACGCAGGCCGGCGCGAACGTGACGCTGGCCGTCGGCTACTCGCACCCGGTCGAGGTGACGCCGCCTCCGGGCATCCAGCTGGAGGTCGAGGGGACGACGAAGCTGCACGTCCGCGGCATCGACAAGGAGCTGGTCGGGCAGGTGGCCGCGAACATCAGGAAAGTGCGCAAGCCGGAGCCGTACAAGGGCAAGGGCATCCGCTACCTGGGCGAGCGCGTGCGCAGGAAGGCCGGCAAGGCCGGCAAGGCAGGCAAGTAGATGAAGGGCAACAAGACGGCGCGCGCGGCGCGCCAGCGGCGACACGAGCGCGTGCGGAAGACGGTGACGGGCACGCCGGCGCGCCCGCGGCTCGCGGTGTACCGCAGCCTGACGCACATCTACGCGCAGGTCATCGACGACGAGCAGGGGCGCACGCTGGCCGCGGCTTCGGACGTCGAGAAGGAGCTGCGGGACGTGAAGGGCAACAAGAGCGAGCGG
>JAKAMA010000041.1 GCA_021813085.1 Chloroflexota bacterium
CGCCCCCCGTTCACTCCCGGTTGTAGCGGTTCATCGCTGCCTCCACCCCCTCCGCGATGGCGTACTCGATCACCTCGATCGCGCGCTCGACACCCGCGTCCAGCAGCGCGCGCTCTTCGGGCGGCGGGTCGCTGAGCACCCACGACGCGACATCCTCCGGGTTCCACGACGGCTCGCCGCGCACGACTGGCCGGCCGATGCCGATGCGGATGCGCGGGAAGCGGTCGGTGCCGGTGACGCCGATGATGTGCTTGAGCCCTTTCTGCCCGCCAGCGCCGCCCCTGGCGCGGATGCGCACCTTGCCGGCCGGCAGGTCGAGGTGGTCGCAGACGACGAGCAGCTCGGCCGCGTCGTCGAGTCGGAGGCGGTCGACCAGCGCGTGCACCGCCTTGCCGCTGTCGTTGTTGAAGGTGCGCGGCTTGGCGATGGCCACGCGCCGGCCTGCGATCTCGCCCTCCGCGAGCTGGTACAGCCCCGTCTTCGTGCTGAACTCCATGCCGTGACGGCGGGCGAGGCGGTTCATCGTCCAGAAGCCGACGTTGCGGCGGTTGCCCGCGTACTCGCCGCCGGGGTTGCCGAGACCGACGATCAGCCGGATGGCGCCGGGTCCGCGTTCTTCGTCGTCCGGGTGCGCCTGCTCTGCGCGGCCCAGCAGCCGCCGCACGAAGCTCATCGCTTGTTCCTGGCCGGGCGCAGGGGCACGATCGCGGCCGGCTTGCGGCGCCGCCGGGGCTGCTGCACATCGCCCAGGAGGCGTTCCATCGCGTCGTCCGGCCACGGGGCGTCGGCGGCGAACAGCCGCAGCAGGCGGAGATCCTCCACGACCTGCTCCAGCGTCACGTCGGGGATGCGATGCACGCGCAGACGGCGCAGCACGCGCCGCAGCCGCACGATGCCAGGAGCGCGCGCCGGCGGCCGCTCCGTACGGTCCGCGGGGGAGAGCCGAGCCGCGAGCGCCGCGAGCGCGTCGGCGCCCGGCGGCAGGCCGAGCTCGTGGCGGATCAGGGCGGTATACGGGGCTACCCCTTCGGCGGCCGCGACCTCGACGATCGCCAGGGCAAGCCGGTCGAGCCGCGGATGGTCGCTGTGGACGGGAAAGACGTCGCCCGGCTCTACTGGCAGCGGCGTCTGCGCGAGGAGTCGACCGCAGGCGTAGGCGGCCATGCGCCGCGGCGCCAGCGTCAGCGCCTCGATGCGGTCCGGCAGGTCGAGCTTCGTGAGCTTGCCCAGCGGGTGCACGGCCGGCGAACCCGGCACGCAGATCGCCGTCGCCTCTGGCGCTCCGCCGAGGCGCGGGCGGCTCGCGAGCAGGACGATGCGGAACTCATCCGGAGGCTCGAGCGGCGGAAACGCTCGCTGACGCTCGGCGTAGACCACGCTGCCCAGGTGCACCACGCCACGCGCGTCGTGCACCGCGAACTGCCAGGTGCGCTCGCTCATGGGGCGATGATAACAGGCGGGCGCCGCCCGCACGCGGGCGCGCCGTCAGGGAGCCGTGACGAGCTTCGCGGCGCGCGAGCGCTCCACAACCGCCGGCAGGACTTCCAGCACGCGGTCGATCTCCTCCGCGGTCGTCTCGTGCCCGAGGCTGAAGCGTAACGTCGAGACCGCCCGGTCGAGCGGAAGGCCAATCGCCAGCAGCACGTGGGAGGGCTCGACGCTCGTGCCGCCGCAGGCGGAGCCCGCGCTGCAGGCGATGCCCTCCGCGTCGAGATCCCGGATCAGGTCCTGCGCGTCGGCGCCCTCGAAGCTGACACTGACGTTGTTCGCGAGGCGCTGCTCGGGGTGCCCGTTGAGCGCACTGCCGGGGATCGACGAGAGGATGCCGGACCGGAGCCGCGCCGCAAGCGCCGCCGTGCGCGCGCGATCCGCGTCGACGTGCTCCTGCGTCAGCCGGAGCGCTTCGGCGGTGCCGACGATGCCGGCGACGTTCTCGGTGCCGGCGCGGCGCTGGCGCTCCTGGCCGCCACCGTTCTGCTGCGCGAGGAACGGGACGCCCCGGCGGAGGTACAGGACGCCCATCCCCTTCGGGCCGCGGAACTTGTGCGCCGCCAGGCTCAGCAGGTCGACGCCCTGCTCGGGCAGGCGGAGCGAGATCGAGTTGGGCGCCTGCACCGCGTCGGTGTGGAACGGGATGCGCGTCCGCAGGGCCCGCGCCCGCTCGGCGACCGCCGCCGCGATCGCGGCGATGGGCTGGATGGTGCCGATCTCGTTGTTCGCGGTCATGATGCTGACGAGCGCCGTGCGCGCGGTGATCGCCTGCGCGATATCGGCGGGGTCCACGAGCCCGTAGCGGTCGACGGGGACGTGGCTGACATCGAAGCCGAAGCGCTCGAGATACTCGCAGGCGTGGAGCACGGCGTGATGCTCGATCGTCGAGGTGACGATGTGGTCCCCGGCGCGCGCCTTCCTCTGCGCGAAGGCGACGCCCTTGATGGCGGTGTTGATCGATTCGGTGCCGCCGCCGGTGAAGACGACCTCGGTCGGGCGGCAGCCGAGCACGCCCGCGACCGTGCGGCGCGCGCGCTGGACCGCGCTGGCCGCGTCGCGCCCCAGCGCGTAGGTGGTCGACGGGTTGCCGTACGCGGACGTCAGGTAGGGCATCATCGCATCGAGGACGCGCGGGTGCAGGGGCGTTGTGGCGGCGTGGTCGAGGTAGATGAGGCGGCTCATTGGACTGGATAGAGCGTACCCGTGGCGCTGGAAGAAGTAAAGCGGATCTGCGTGGGAGCCGAGACTCGTAGAGCGGGCGTTCCAGCCCACGTGCGCTGCGTGCCGGTTGCTGCAAGACACCGGAGCCCGCATCACACGTAGGGGCACAACGCCTTGTGCCCCTACATCGTCGAGCGTCGCGCTTCCCGACCACTGCCGCAGACCGCCCGCCCGGTCGTGCCCCGGCGGAAGGACTACGCCGGCTGGCCGGGGGGCGTGCCGCCGGACGACGCGAGGGCGTCGGGCAGCCCCGGGAACGGCGGCAGCGCGCGTACCGGGCGCCCTTCGCGGATGATCCGGATGACGCGCGGGAGCATGGGCAGGAGGTCGCTGGCGAGCAGGCCGCGGTCGCCGAGGTCGTCGCGCAGCTCGCCGCCGGCCATCCCGTGCACGTAGACGCCGCACGCTGCCGCTTCGAACGGCTCCATGCCCTGCGCCACGAGCCCGGCGATGGCGCCTGCGAGCACGTCGCCGGTGCCGGCGCTCGCCAGCAGGGGGTTCGCGTACGGGCTGATCGCTGCGCGGCCATCGGGCGAAGCGACCACCGTGTGCGCGCCCTTTAGCACGACCGTCTGGCCCCACTGTGCGGCGGCGCGCACGGCGACGCCCAGCCGGTCGTCCTGCACGTCGGCGACGCTGCACCCGAGGAGCCGCGACATCTCGCCGGGGTGCGGCGTCAGGATGCAGCGCGCCGGCAGCCGTCCGCTCCAGCCGTCGATCGGCGCGAGCGCGTTCAGCGCATCGGCGTCGACGACGCACGCGCGCACCGTGCCGGTGACGTCACGCAGCACATGGTCGACGAGCTCCCGCGTGTCACGGTCCTGTCCAAGGCCCGGGCCGATCAACAGCACGTCGTAGCCGGCGAGCGCTTCAACGATCGCCGCGGCAGGCTGCGGGCCGTCGAGCAGCAGGTACGTGGCCTCGGCGAGTGCGGGCGCGACCATCGCCTGCACGTGCGATGAGCATGCCAGCGTGACGAGCCCGGCGCCGACGCGATAGCACGCCGCCGCGGCGAGCCGGGCGGCGCCGACGTATTGCCCCGAGCCGGCGACGACCAGGACACGGCCGAACGTGCCCTTGTTGCCGGCTGCCGGACGTGGCGGCAGATGCCCGCGCACCCAGGCGGAGCCCAGTAGCTCGACGGGCAGCGTCCGTTCGGCGTCCTTCGGCAGGCCGATGTCGACGACCTGCACGGTCCCGGCGTACTCGGAGCCGGGGAGTGTGTAGAGCCCGACCTTCGCGAGGCCGAACGTCACCGTCAGGTCCGCGTGCACGGCGAGCGGGTCGGCGCGTCCTGAGTTGGCGTCGACGCCCGTCGGCAGGTCGACGGCCACGACGCGCGGCGGCGCCGGGCCGTCGAGCGCCTGCCGCAGCCGCACGAGGATGTCGGCGAGCACGCCGGTGATCGGGCGGCTGCGGCCGGTGCCGAGCAGCGCATCGACCACCAGCTCGGCCTTGCGGGTCGCTTCGTCGAGCGCGGTGTAGCCGGCGTCGGCGGGCGCGTCGTACACGGGCACGCCCAGCTCCCGCACGGCGGCGAGATGCGGGTCCGACGGGTCGCGGGCGGCGAGCTGGTAGACGACGACATCGGCATCCCACTCCGCCAGGTGGCGCGCCGCGACGAGCCCGTCGCCGCCGTTGTTGCCCGGGCCGGCGAGGACGAGGATGCGCCGCCCGGCGACGACGCCCAGCATCAGCCAGGCCTCCTGCGCGACCGCGAGACCGGCGGACTGCATCAGCTCGTCGAGCGACGTCCCCGCCTGGACCGCCTGCTGCTCGAGCGCGCGCATCTGCTCCGCCGTCACAAGCTTCACAGCCGTCCGCGCTCCTTCAGCCAGGAGACGAGGCGCGTGCGATGCTCCTGGCGGTCGATCGGCGCGTCGTCGGCTGCGCCGACGACGGCGGCGATGGCGAGGTCGTGCGAGTGCGTCAGGCTGACATCGACGCCGCGCAGGCCGATGCGCTCGGCGCGCTGCCGCGCCTGCCCGTGCAGGTAGACCAGCGGCTTGCCGCGCTGGTTTGGCAAGATCTCGATCTCCCGCCAGGCGAGCCCGCGCGCGCCCGTCCCGAGCGCCTTCATCACCGCCTCCTTCGCGGCGAAGCGCGCCGCGAGCTCGGAGACGCGGCCGCGGCAGAACGCGACCTCTTCCGGCGTGTACACACGGTCGAGGAAGCGCCGCGGGTGCCGGGCGAGCACGCTGGCCACGCGAGCGATCTCGATCACGTCGATGCCAACGGCGTACTCCATGGGGCGATTGTACGCGCGCGCCCGGCGGGACGGAATGCGCTCGCCGCGGCGGGCCTGCGATACACTGGTCAGACCACCGCGCCGCTGGAGACGGAGCACCGATGACCGCCGCCATCATCGACGGGAACGCCATCGCGCAGCAGGTCCGCGAGGAGCTGCGCGCGGAGATCGAGCGGCTGCGCGCCAGCGATATCGAGCCCGGCCTCGCCGTGGTGCTCGTGGGCGAGGACCCGGCGTCCGTCTCCTACGTGCGCGGCAAGACGCGCGACGCCGCCGAGGTCGGCATCCGCTCCGAGACCGTCCGGCTGCCGGCCGCGATCACGCAGGACGAGCTGCTGCGCATCGTCGATGGTCTGAACCACGACCCCCGCTGGCACGGCATCATCGTGCAGGTGCCGTTGCCGCACCACATCGACGAAACGACCGTCGCCGCGGCGGTGAAGCCGGAGAAGGACGTCGACGGCCTCAACCCTCTCAACCTGGGCCGCCTCTTCCGCGGTGAACCCTCCCTGCTGTCGTGCACGCCGCGCGGCGTCCAGGAGCTGCTGCTGCGCAGCGGCCACGACCCCGCCGGCAGGGACGTCGTCATCTGCGGCCGCTCGAATCTCGTCGGCAAGCCGCTCGCCGGGCTGCTGATGCGCAAGGCGCCGGGCGGCAACGCGACGGTGACGGTCTGCCACACAGCCACGCCCGACATCGGCGCGCACACGCGGCGCGCCGACATCGTCGTCGCAGCCATGGGACGGCCGCGCGCCATCACCGCCGACATGGTGCGCGCGGGCGCGGTCGTGATCGACGTCGGGGTCAACCGCGTGCCGGACGCGAGCCGGAAGAGCGGCTGGCGGCTCGTCGGCGACGTCGACTTCGGTGCCGTCTCGAAGAAGGCGGCGGCGATCACACAGGTGCCCGGCGGCGTCGGGCCGATGACGCGCGCGATGCTCCTCGCGAACACCGTGATCGCGGCCAGGGGCGGTCCCACAATCGCGACCTGACCGATGGGACTGCGGGATAGCAGGAAGCCGGCCCTCCTGCTGCCGGCTCCTCTTCGTGCGCCGTGGTCCACCCGATGCCAGTGACTCAGGGAGGAGCGGCTGGCCATGCCGCTCCCGGGACCGCCCCGCGCTCGTCGCTCCCCCGCCAAAGGGGCACCGATGTGCATGCGATGCGAGCGGGGCGGCCCCTCCCGGGACCCCCAGACCAGGATTCGGCCCCCGCGCGACCGGTACGACGGCCCGCGCGGAGCAACGTGTGGCAATCTGCGAAGTTCGTCGGCCGCTGTGCCACAGTGCCTCTTGCCAACCGGTGAACGCTATTGCATGATGTGTACGTGCTGATTGCTACAACAGGTGAGTCAGTTCGTGAAATCCAGCACATGAACCAGAAACCGTGATTCTGGACGCCTGATTGCGTATACATGTATGGTAGTTCCTTATCCGTAACTGTCAAGACCCCCGCTGGACGAAAGTTCCGGGTTCGAGGGAGCCGAGGGAGGCGATGCTGATGGGCCAGACCTGGGGCTTCCTGACGAATCACGCCCTCGTCCTGATCTACGTGGTCCGCCATCACGATTCGACGGTCCGCGAGATCTCGGCGGGCGTCGGCGTGACAGACCGCGCCACCCTCGCGATCCTGCGTGAGCTCGACGCCGAGGGCATCGTGCACCGGCACCGCGACGGGCGGCGCAACACGTACTCCGTGGACTTTGACCGCCTGGCGGCCTACCGGCGCCACGGCACGGTCGCACTGACGCCACGGGTGTTCGTCGACGGGCTCATCGGCACGCTGCTGGCGATCTCGAACTACCACGGCAACGGGACGGGCAAGGTGGACCCGGCGACGCTCGACTCGGGCGCGCTAGAGCCACGGCTCGGGCGCTGGGGATTCTTCACGAACCACGCGCTCCTCCTGCTCTCGATTGCCCTCGACCACACGAACACGGTCCGTGAGATGGCGGCGGCGCTCGGCCTCACCGAGCGCGCCGTCGTGGTGATCCTGAATCAGCTCGAAGACGAAGGGATCATCGTGCGGCGGCGGATGGGGCGCCGGAACGAGTACGAGATCAACTTCACGGGCGTGCGCCGCTTCCAGCGCTGGTCGCCGGGCGAATGGAAGCTGCCTCCCGAGCTGATCGATGTCGCGGTGAAGGGGCTGCGGGCGCTGAGCGGCGAAGCCGGCAGCGAGCGCAGGCAGAGGTGAGGAATACCAGCCGACGTCCGCCGTCAGCCCCGCGCGCGCCCGGTGTGGTGGCGCTTACCCGACGCCCGCGTGCTCGCGCTCGGCGAGGGGCTTGGGCTCCGGCTCGCTGACCTGGTTGCGCTCGTAGTAGAGGCGGATCAGGGCGTCGGCCAGCTTCTTCGAGTCGTGGCGGTAGCGGTGCTGCTCATCGACGACATCCGCCTTGGCGACGCGCGCGCCGTTGAGCGTCAGCTCGTCCACCTTCACCGGTTGTGAGTGCCACTCTTCGGGCAGCACGGCGTCGGTGTTGCTGTTGGCGAGCACGACGTCGAACGACGCGTTGCCCTTGAGGTGCTCTTTGAGGGTCTTGTAGTGGTCGCTGACCCGGAAGTCGTCGGTTTCGCCGTGCTGCGTGGCCACGTTGCAGACGTAGATCTTGAGCGCGGGCGAGACCTCGATGGCGCGGCGGATGCCCTCGACGAGCATGTTCGGCAGCACGCTCGTCATCAGGCTGCCCGGCCCGCAGACGATGAGGTCCGCCTGCAGGATCGCCCGGATGGCGTCCGGGTTTGCCTGGATCGTGGGCGGGTCGAGAAAGATCTCCTTGACGTGCCCGTGCTCGGTGATGCTGGATTCGCCGCGGACGACCTGGCCGTCCTCGGTCCGTGCGCAGATCGTCAGGGCGGAGAGGGTGGCGGGCAGGATCTGGCCGCGCACCGCGAGGACGCGGCTGGTCTCGCGCACGGCCTCCTCGAAGTTGCCGGCGACCTCGGTCATGGCGACGATGAAGAGGTTGCCAAAGCTGTGGCCGCCGAGCCCCTCACCCTCCTCGAACCGGTACTCGAAGAGGCGGGACATGAGTGGCTCGGCATCGGCGAGGGCGGCGATGTTCTTGCGGATGTCGCCCGGCGGCAGCACGCCGAGCTCGCGCTGCAGGCGCCCGGAGCTGCCGCCGTCATCGGCGATCGAGACGATGGCGGTGATGTTGCCGGTGTACTCCTTGAGACCGCGCAGCAGCGTCGAGAGGCCGGTGCCGCCGCCGATCGCCACGATCTTGGGACCGCGCCGCAGGTAGCGATGGTTGTAGATGATGTCGACGATGCTCTCGTTGCGCTCCGGCTTGATGAACGCGGAGAGCAGCGAGGAGTTGAGCTTCCATACCGAGAAGCCGATCAGCCCGAACGCGGCGCAGACGAACAGGATGCCCCGGAAGATGCGCGGCAGGAACTGCAGCGTGACGTAGTACATGAACGCTGGGAACGTGTAGGAGACGTAGACCTCGCGCAGGAAATAGCCGAAGCCGAGGCCCATCACCGCCACGCCGATCAGCAGCAGCAGCAGCCACCGCTTGATGTGCATGCCGAAGTAGAACCACTTGATGAAACTGGGATCCCGGATCAGGCCGCGCATGCGGACCGCCAGTCCTGACCCGCGTGGAAGCGGACTCCCCGATGCTGCAACGTCCTATGCCTTCTCCTGGAGCTTCGCCGTAAGCATGCCGGTGAGGGTCGCCGGGTTGGCACGGCCGCGCGATTCGCGCATCGCCTGCCCCACCAGGAACTTCAGCGCCTCCTGCTTCCCTGCCCGATACTCGGCGACCGGCTTCGGGTTCGCCGCAAGCACCCGGTCGACGATGCCGGCGATCTCATCCTGACCGCTGATCTGCTCGAGCCCCAGCTCGCGCACGACGTCCGCGGGCGCCCGGCCGGAGCGGAACATCTCTTCGAAGACGGCCTTGGCGATCTTGCCCGAGATCGTCCCGTCCTCAATCAGGGCGATCATAGCATACAGGTCGCCGGGGGTGACGCGGGCGTCGTCGATTTCCAATCCGGAGGCGTTGAGCAGCCTCGCGAAGTCGCCGATCATCCAGTTCGCGATATCGCGCGCGCATGCCCGGAACGCGGCCTCGTCCTTCGCCCGGCCCGCGGCGACCGCGCGCTCGTAGTAGTCGGCGCGGGCGCGCGTCTCCGTCAGCAGTGCGGCGTCGTAACGGGGCAGGCCGTACTCGCGCTCGAAGCGGTGCAAGCGCGCGTCCGGCAGCTCCGGGAGCTGCGCGCGCACGGCCTCGACCTCTTCGGTGGTCAGTGTGACGGGCGGCAGGTCCGGCTCGGGGAAGTAGCGGTAGTCGTGCGCCTCTTCCTTCGATCGCTGGCTCACCGTGCGCGCTTCGCCTTCGACCCAGCCGCGCGTCTCCTGCGGGATGCGCTCGCCGGCGTCGAGCGCGCGGGCCTGGCGCTCGACCTCGAAGCGCAGGGCGTTGTACACGGCGCGGAAGCTGTTCATGTTCTTCACTTCGACCTTGGCGCCCAGGCCCGGCGCACCGGCGCGTCGCAGCGAGACGTTGGCGTCGCAGCGGAAGTTGCCTTCCTCCATGTTCGCCTTGCTGACGCCGATGTAGCGCAGGATCTGGCGGAGCTTCACCAGGTACGCGCGCGCCTCCTCCGGCGAGCGCATGTCCGGCTCGCTGACGATCTCCATCAGCGGCACGCCCGAGCGGTTCATGTCGATCAGCGAGTACGTCTCGCCCGAAGGGTCGGTGCGGTGCGTCAGGCGCGCGGTGTCCTCTTCCAGGTGCACGCGCGTGATGCCGACGCGGCGCGGCTCCTCGCCTTCGACCCCGATCTCCAGCCAGCCGTGCTGCGAGAGCGGCAGGTCGTACTGGGAGATCTGGTAGCCCTTGAGCAGGTCGGGGTACGGGTAGTTCTTGCGGTCGAACTTCGCGAAGGGCGGGATCGTGCAGTTGAGCGCAAGCGCCGTCATCACGGTGTACGCGATGGCCTTCTCGTTGATGACGGGCAGCACGCCGGGCAGCGCCATGCAGACGGGACAGACGTGTGTGTTCGGGGGCGCGTCGGCGTAGTCCGCGCTGCAGCCGCAGAACATCTTGCGCGCCGTCTGGAGCTGGACGTGCACCTCGAGGCCGATGACGGTCTCGTAGCCGGTCGTTGGTGTGGAAGTCATACGTAGCGTGAGAGCCTGCCGGCATGATACCAGCGGCGGATCGGCGTCACAATCGATCGCCGGGTGCCGGCGGTCACGCTCGCTGTCAAGCCGCGCCCCCGGGATCTGATCCCGCGCCCGCAGGTCTCCGGGCCGGCTCGCTGAGCAGGCGGTCGAGCAGCGCAGGCAACTCCTCGGCGAGCTGCGAGCGCGCCACCACGACGTCGGCGCCGGCATCGCGCGCGGCGCGCAGGGCCGCCGCGTCGGTGTGGCGCCCGAAGGCGAGCACGCACGCGCCGGCCCGCTTCGCGGGCCCGATGATCGCCCGGGCGTCGAGGCCCTCCGCCTGTAGGTCGATGACGGCGAGCGTGGCGCCGCCAGCGAGCGCGTCGAGGCAGGCGGCCTGGGAGGCGGGCACACGCACGTCGAGCCCGCGGCCGCGCAGGGCGGCTTCGATGCGGCTCTGGAACAACAGCTCCGGCACGGCGAGGACGGCGATGCGGCTCACGAAGAGATCGTACACGACCGCGCACGCGCGCGCCGCCGGGCTGGAGGCGCCATGTAGAATGGGCACCAGGGCGTGTGCCATGCGTGGCTGCGGCGCACGGGTGGAGACGATGAACATCCCGGTGATCCTCGGCGTCCTGATCGCACTCAGCATGCTCGCGGCGCTCGCCGTGATGGCGCTCGATGCCTTCGGCTGTGGGGCGATGCGGCGCTTCCTCGCCGGTCACCCGGACGAGCCGCCGCCGCGCGGCGAGGAGCGCGACGAGCCCTGAGCCGCCGCTGCGCGCACGACCGCCGCGGCGCGTTTGTCGGCGCCGGGCCGCGGCGGGTACGATCGTGTCGATGCGACGCCGGCCGGGGTGGCGAAATCGGCAGACGCAGCGGACTTAAAATCCGCCGGGCGCAAGCCCGTGTGGGTTCGACCCCCACCCCCGGCACCAGTGCCGGCCGGACCCGACGGCGCCAGGCGTAGATGTCAACGCCTCCCGGTGGACCGAGAGCCTGCGCTGCGCGCGGGGCGCACCGCCTCAGCCAGCGCACAGCACGAAAGGACGGCGAGGATGCGTGCAGGCAGCGTTCGCGGCTTCGAGGTGGCGTTCCACGACCCGGGCATCGCGCTGATCACGTTCAACCAGCCGGAGCGGCTGAACGGCATGACGCAGGGGATGAAGCGCGACCTCATCGAGACGATCACGCAGGCGCAGATGGACGACGGCGTACGCGTGCTCGTCTTCACCGG